>NZ_JBQQCE010000887.1:0-1473 GCF_052245645.1 Streptomyces sp. KR55
GGTAAGGGTGAGGCCGTCACTGATGACGGCCGGCTTGTCGGGACGCGCGGCGGCCTGACGGGCGAACAGCTCGTGCAGGGTGGCCGGCGGGCACTCCTGCAATTCGTTTCCACGACACGGGGACGGCTCCTCGTTCGCCGCGTACAGCACCAGTTCCCGCAGAGCCGTGGACGCGTCGCCCGCGAGCCGGTCGAGCACCGCAATCAGCTGCTCTCCGAGTTGCCGGACGGTGTCCGCGCGATAGAGATCGGTGCTGAACTCCAGCTCCAGGTCGATCTCCTCGCCCCTCTCCTGGAAGGCGAAGGAGAGCTCGAACCTGGCGGTGTCCGCCGCCGCCGTCGGCCAGTGGTCGACAACGGGGCCGAGGGCCGGAAGCCGGGGAGGGCGCTGCTGGTAGTTGACGACGGCGTAGAAGGGCACCGAGCCTCGGGCCTGGCCCATGACGCCCAGATCCCGGCAGACCGCCTGGAAGGGGACGTCCTGATGGCCGTATGCCTCGACACAGGCTTCCCGGACCTGCTGCAGCAGCGTGCCCACCGAGGTGTCACCGCAGGCGCTGACCCGTATCGGCAGCATATTGAGGAAGTAGCCGATGAGCCGCTCTCGGCCGACCCGGCCGCGACCGGCGGTGAGGCTGCCGATGCAGAGGTCGTCCCGCTCCGCGTGGGCGGAGAGCACGGTGTAGACCCCGGCGAGGCAGAACATGAACCGGCTGACGCCGTGCGCACGGGCCGCTTCGCTCAGCCGGGCTGCCTGTTCGGGACCGATCACGAGGCGTATCCGGTCCCCCGCGCCGCTGAGAACGCCGGGGCGCGGGGCATCCGTCACGAGGTCGAGCGCGGCGGCCCCGCCGTCCAGGGCACTCCTCCAGAACTCGCGTGCGGCGGCCCAGGGTTGCGGATCGCGGTCAAAGGAGTCCATCACGTGATCGGCGAACGACAGCTCGAGCTCCGGGAGAACGACCGAGTCGGGCTCACCGTTTCGCGACGCAGCGTAGAAGGCGGACAGCTCCTCGAAGAACAGATCCAGCGACCAGTCGTCCGCGATGACGTGGTGGATGTCGAAGTGGACGACGGTCCGCGCCGGGTCCAGGGTGAGCACCACCGTGCGGACCAGCGGCGTCGCGGGATTCGCGGTGTCGGCGGTGGCGGACTCCGCGATCAGCTCCCGTGCCCGGGTCTCCCGCGCTGCTGACGGTGTGTCACTGAGGTTCATGTGTCGCAGCGCGGCGCCCGGGTCGGCGGACGGGGACTGCCACCAGCCGTCCGCGTCCTGCTCGATGACGGTGCGCAATGCGCTCTGGCGGTACGCCAGCCGGGTCAGGGCGGTGCGCAGTGCGGGGATGTCGACCGGCCCCCGGACGAGGAAGGTGCGGGAGATGGTGTAACGGCCTGCGGGTGACGCCTGCTGCTCGAACCAGATGCCTTCCTGCCCCGGGAGGAGCGGGACCCGGGCGGTGGATCCCGTACGGGG
>NZ_JBQQCE010000888.1:0-1453 GCF_052245645.1 Streptomyces sp. KR55
CCCGGCGGCCACCGGCGGCCTGGACGCGGTAGTCCGCCTGCCGTCCGCGGAGCCCCCACTGGTACGCCCACGCCGCCCCACCCCCGTGTACGCCGACGCGGCACGACCCGGCCACGACCTGTCCGCTCCGCTCTCCTAGGAGGTCGTTTCAGCTGGTGTTTCTGCGGTGACCGATGAGGGCTGCGACGATGGTGACGCTGTCGAGTTCCTGTCGAGTTTGCCGAGTCGGTCGAGTTCGCCGAAGTCATCGAGTTACATCGGGTCCCACCGCCCCTTCCTGCGCCACCCTTCACGGAGGTCCGAACCATGACTCGGAACCGCTCCCAGCCGTCCCGGCGCGCCTTCCTCGGCGGTACCGCCGTCGCCGCGCTCACGGTGGCCGCCGGCACCGGCACGGCCCACGCGGGCACGAAGACCGACTGGCCGGCGGAGTTCCCGCTCCCCGACGGCTGGCTCCCCGAGGGCATCACCATCGGCAGCAAGCCGTACGCCTACATGGGCTCCCGCGCCAACGGCGCCGTCTACCGCACCGACCTGCGCACCGGCGAGGGCAGGGTCCTCTACCCCGGCGCCACGGGCACAGCGTCGATCGGCCTGAAGCTGGACCGGGACGGCCTGCTCTACATGGCCGGTGGAGGAGGCGGTACGGCGAGGATCGTCGACTCCCGCACAGGCGAACTGCTGAGGACGTACCAACTCACCACGTCCACACCGACATTCATCAACGACGTGATCCTGCAGGGCGACCGCGCATGGTTCACCGACTCCCGCAACCCGATCCTCTACGGCGTACGGCGCGGCCACTCCGGCGAGATCCGCGTCCTGCCGCTGACCGGCGACTGGGTCCAGCTGCCCGACGTCAACAACGCCAACGGCATCGTCGGCACACCGGACGGCCGCGGCTTGATCGTCGTCAAGAGCGCGCCGGGCACGCTCTACCACGTCTCGTTGAAGACCGGCGAGGCGAAGCAGATCACTCTCTCCGGCGCGGACTCGGTGGTGAACGGCGACGGCCTGGTCCGCATCGGCCACACGCTGTACGTGGTCCAGAACCGCCTCAACCTGATCAGCGTCTGGAACCTCGACCGCACGCTCCGCACCGCGACCCTCCGCCGCACCATCACGGACCCCCGCTTCGACGTCCCCAGCACGGCCGCCCGCTACGGCAACCGCCTGTACCTGGTCAACGCACGCTTCACGAGCCCGCAGACGCCGGAGACGACGTTCAACGGGGTGGCGGTCTCCCTTTGACACCGCCCTCATCGGCTGCCGACCGACAGGGCGCCGGGCTGGAGGGAGGGCTGCGCCACTCGCCTGGATCAGGCGTCCCGCTGCTCCGCGGCGTCACCGCGGGCTGCCAACCAGGGCATCCGATGGACGAGAGTGTCGCGCATCCTGGTGAGGGCTGCGATCCGTTCCTCCAGCTCAGCGACCCGTTGTGGGCCGACGACGT
>NZ_JBQQCE010000889.1:0-1452 GCF_052245645.1 Streptomyces sp. KR55
CAATGCCGTTGCTTGAGAGGTGCACGTAGTTCCTCTCCAGGCGCGGTGACCGCCGGGGCGCTGGTTCGTTGACACGGATATGCATCCATGGATCGGGTTATCCGATGAAGTCCGGCTCGGGTTGCTCACCGAGTGGATCGTTCCTGAGCTGGTAGACGAGGTGCTAGCCGCGTGTGGCCGGCTGGATGCCAAGCCCCGTCCCCTGCCGAGCCGGTTCATGGTCTACTTCGTGCTTGCTCTGGCGCTGTTCCAGCAGGACTCCTACGACGATGTCGCGGAGAACCTGGTCGGGGCCCTGGGCGAGATGGACCAGTCGGTCCCGAACAAGTCGTCGTTCACCAGGGCCCGACAGCAGCTTGGGGCCGCACCATTGGAGGGAGTGTTCCGCCGTGTGGCGGGGGCGATCGCTCCGCCCACTCTCGAGGCCGCGTTCTGGCGCGGGATGAGAGTCGCCGCGGTCGACGGGTTCTTGCTGGACGTGCCGGAGAACGAAACGACACGTGCCGCTTTTGGTGGGCAGGTGGACAGTACCGGTCGGCCCATCGGGTTCCCGCAGGCCAGGGTGGTGACGCTGACCGAGACCGGTACGCACGCGACGATCGACGCGCGGATAGGCAGCTTCAAGGGCGGTGGCGGCGAGCCCGCGCTGGCGACAGAGATGGCCGGCAGTGCCGTCGGCATGCTGGTGATCATGGACCGGGCCTTCCCCGGTGTCGCACTGTGGAAGGCATATACGCAGGCCGGAGCGCACTTACTGATCAGAGCCCGGACCTTCGTCGCCGCGAAGCCCATGGAGGTCTTGCCCGATGGGACCTACCTGACCCGGATGAATCTCGCCGGGCAGCGGCGCTCCCATCCGGGCGGGGTGACAGTCAGGGTGATCGACTACCAGGTCGACGGGGGCGAGACAACCAGACTGCTGACCGACTTGCTCGATCCCGAGGCCTGGCCCGCCGAGGAGCTGGCAGCCCTGTATCACGAGCGCTGGGAGGTCGAATCCGCCTACCGGCAGCTGAAGACCTTTCAGCGAGGAAAGACTGAGGTGCTGCGGTCGGTGTCGCCGGAGCTGGTACGTCAGGAGATCTGGGCCCACCTGACTCTCCATCACTGTCTGAACCGGATCATCATGCGGCTGGCCGACGGCGAGGGCCTGGACCCCGACCGGATCTCGTTCGTCAAGGTCCTCAAGCACACACGACGCAGCGTCATTCTCCAGGCAGGCCAATCAACCCGCCGTCTGCGGCAGTTCATGAAGCGGATGGCCACGAAAGTCGTGCGCAAGCTCGACAACGGGCTACGGCGACTACGCGCAGCGGACCGCTACACCCGCCATCCGGTCTCGCAGTACATCGTGCGCAAGAAAGACCAGGTCAGGCGAGGCACACGACAGGTTCCGGAGAAGGTCATCACCCTTACGCCCGCGATACTTCAGTAGCTCAAGCAACGGCATTG
>NZ_JBQQCE010000089.1:0-26092 GCF_052245645.1 Streptomyces sp. KR55
CATCACCGAGGGCACCGACCTCAACGGCAAGAAGCTGTGCTCGGTGGTCGGCTCGACCTCGGCGCAGAACATCCAGGACGAGATCGCTCCCAAGGCCCAGCTGAGGGAGTACGGCACGTACTCGGAGTGCATCGCGGGTCTGCAGAGCGGTGCCGTGGACGCGGTGACGACCGACGACTCGATCCTCGCGGGCTTCGCCGCCCAGGAGCAGTACAAGGGCCAGTTCAAGCTCGCCGGCCTGAAGCTGAGCAACGAGAACTACGGCATCGGCGTCAAGAAGGGCGACACCGAGACCGTGAACAAGATCAACGACGCGCTGGAGAAGATGGTCAGCGACAAGTCCTGGGAGACCGCGGTCAAGGAGAACTTCGGCCCGGCCAACTACAAGAACGAGCCCGCCCCGAAGATCGGGCAGATCGTTCAGTAACCCCCTCTCGCCCAGTAAGCGGGCATCCGCGCGTCACGCGAATGCCCGCAGGTAACGCGGAGTTTCACCGGCGCGCCGCCGTCGCCGTGCTCACAGCGGCGGTGCGCCGTGTCCGCCACGTACGTCACACACCCGGAAGCGCGGGAGATCGTGTTCGACTTTCTTTCAGACTATGACGACCCGAGCCTGCTGGGCGCCTTCTGGGTGACGGTGCAGCTCACCGTCTTCTCGGCCATCGGCTCCCTGGTCTGGGGCACCCTGCTGGCGGCCATGCGGGTCAGTCCGGTCCCGCTCATGCGCGGGTTCGGCACCGCCTATGTGAACATCGTCCGGAACATCCCCCTGACCGTCATCATCGTCTTCACCTCGCTCGGCCTCGCCGACATCTTCGGGGTGACGATGGGCGCGTCCGACGACTTCGAACTCCAGGGCTTCCGCCTCGCGATCCTCGGTCTCGTCGCCTACACCGCCGCCTTCGTCTGTGAGGCGCTGCGTTCCGGCATCAACACCGTGCCCGTGGGGCAGGCCGAGGCGGCCCGCGCCCTCGGGCTGAGCTTCAGCCAGGTCCTCTCGCTCATCGTGCTGCCGCAGGCGTTCCGCTCGGTCATCGGCCCGCTGGCCAACGTACTGATCGCACTGACGAAGAACACGACCGTGGCGGCCGCGATCGGTGTGGCGGAGGCTGCCCTCCTGATGAAGGAAATGATCGAGAACGAGGCCCAGACGGTCCTCATCGGCGCGATCTTCGCCTTCGGTTTTGTGGTACTGACCCTGCCCACCGGCCTGTTCCTCGGTTGGCTGAGCAAGCGACTGGCGGTGAAGCGGTGACCTCCGTTCTCTACGACGCGCCCGGCCCCCGGGCCAAGCGGCGCAACCTGATCCTCTCGGTGGTCTTCGTCGCCCTGCTGGCCCTGCTGCTGTGGTGGATCTGGCAGACGATGGACGACAAGGGCCAGCTGCGGTGGGCACTGTGGAAGCCGTTCACGGAGTCCGAGGCCTGGACGACGTATCTGCTGCCTGGCCTCGCCGACACCCTGAAGGCCGCGGCGCTCGCCATGATCATCGCCCTTCCGCTGGGCGCCGCCTTCGGCATCGCACGCATGTCCGACCACCGGTGGGTGCGGATCCCGGCCGGTGCGGTGGTGGAGTTCTTCCGGGCGATCCCGGTGCTGCTGCTGATGCTGTTCGCCAACGAGTTCTACGCCCGCTCCACGGACGTCAGCACCGACGACCGTCCGCTGTACGCGGTCGTCACGGGCCTGGTGCTCTACAACGCCTCGGTCCTCGCCGAGATCGTCCGCGCGGGCATCCTCGCCCTGCCCAAGGGGCAGACGGAGGCCGCCAAGGCGATCGGCCTGCGCAAGGGCCAGACGATGACCAGCGTCCTGCTGCCGCAGGCCGTCACGGCGATGCTCCCGGCCATCGTCAGCCAGCTGGTCGTCATCGTGAAGGACACCGCGCTGGGTGGCGTGCTGCTCAACTTCACCGAGCTGCTGAACTCGCGCGGCACGCTCGCCGCCAACTACGCCAACGTCATCCCGAGCTTCATCGTGGTGGCCGTCATCTACATCATCCTCAACTTCATCCTGACCAGCTTCGCGAGCTGGCTGGAGGGCAGGCTGCGGCGCAGCAAGCGGAGCACGGGTGCGGTGCTCGGCAAGGAGGACGTGGAGGAGCTCAACGCGGCCGAGGTCGGTGGCAGCTACGGAGCCGGCGCCGACAGGATTTGACGATCAGTCAGTAATCGCCGGAGGCACGAGGGCAGTGGCATGATCGCCACTGCCCTCGTCACTTGACGCAAGCACCGGCAATGGGTTGCATACGTTCTGTGATCGTGCACCCTGCTCCAACCTCCTGTTCACACACGTCCGTCGAGGCACCACTGGGAACGGGGAGCGGCGCGCCGTGGACCCGGTGATCATCGTCGGAGCGGGGCCTGTCGGGCTCACGCTCGCCCTGGCGCTCGCGCGTCAGGAAGTGCCGTCCGTTGTCCTGGACGAGGGGCCGGGCAAGGACGAACCGAGGCTCGCGCGGACGGTCGTACTGCGTGAGGACACCGCCGCGCTCATGGAACGGCTGACCGGGGTGCCGCTCGCCGAGGTCGGGATGCGGTGGGCCGGATGGCGGTCGATGCGGCGCAGGCAGGTGATGCGCGAGGTCACGTTCGGCGACGCGGGAGATGAGGGCCCGGACGGTGCGGACGCCGCGGAGGTCGCGCCTCCCGTCGAGTTCGCCCCGCTGCACATCGCCCAGCACGTCCTGACCAACGCCCTGCGCGCGGCCCTCGCGCACGAGCGGCTCGTGAAGGTCGCCGTGGACAGCCGCCTCGACACCATCGAGCAGGAGCCCTCCGGTGTCAGCGCGCACACCCGAGGTCCCAAGGGAACCTGGTGGCGCGGCAGTTACCTGGTTGGCTGCGACGGTCCCCGCTCGACCGTACGCAAGCTGCAGGACATCCGCTTCCCCGGCCGCACCGCGGTGGAGCGGTATGCCGTCGCCGCGCTGCGGGCGGAACTTCCGTGGCCCGGTCGGGCGTTGCTCCATCGGATGCCGCCATGGCGGACGTCGGGACCTTCGGGCGGGGAGATCACCGGACGACCGCTGCCCGACGGCGTCTGGCGGCTGGACTGGCTGCTGCCGCCCGGCAAGGACCTGGTCACGCCCGAGCTGCTGGTGGCCCGCATCCGGGAGACCCTCGCGGGCTGGACCGACGGCTCCACACCGTCGTACGAACTCCTGGACACCGGAGTCCACACGGTCCACCACCGGCTGGCCCGCCGCTGGCGCGCCGGCCGGGTCTTCCTCGCCGGGGACGCCGCCCACCTGCTGGGCGCGCTGGGCACGCACGGTCTGGACGAGGGGCTCCGGGACGCCGACAACCTCGCCTGGAAGCTGGCGCTGGCCTGGCACCACGGGCCGCACGAGGCGCTGCTGGACAGCTATCAGACCGAGCGCCGCGCGGTGGTCGCCGCCCGGCTGCGCAACACCGACCAGGTGCTCCCGCTCCTCCGCGGCAGCGGGAGCCTGCGTTCGTACGTCCCCGGCACCGCCCGCGGCCATGACGCGCTGCTCACCGACGGACACCTGGGGCGCGGTCCGCTGGGCGCCCCGGGCACCTACGCCGATTCCCCGCTCATCCCCCGCTACCTCGAGGACCAGGCACCCGTCCACACGGCCCCCGGAGCACCCGTCACGGACGTACGGGTCACCGCCGAGGACGGTTCCTTCGTACGGCTGCGCGACCGCCTCGGCCGCGGCGCGCTGCTCGTCGTCCTGATCGCCCCCGGCACCGGGGTGTGGGAGCGCAAGCACTGGGTGACCGCGGGGATCATGCCCCGGCTCGCGGCCGCGGTCACCGCGCTGCCGCACCCCGCCGAGCTGCTCGTCGCCGAGAGCTATCCGGGCGCCGCCGCCCACACCGTGCTCCTGGTCCGGCCCGACGGGCACCTCGTCACGGCCCTGAACGGAGTACGCCCGGCCGACCTGTACGCGGCGGCCGAGGCCACGCTCGGCGGCACGGCGAAGGCCCCGGAAGAGGCCACGGCGGGTACGCGCTGACGCCCGTCACCTGGCCAGAGCCTCGCCTTCACCGTCGCTGCGTCCGCATGGTGACGGTGAGTTGACCCGCCTGCACCGGCATGGTGTACTCCGGATCGTGACCGACACCTGTGTACGCCTGTGGCGGAGGGTCCACATGGACCTCGTCCGCTATGCGGGCTGTGTGTGTCGCCCGTCCTGCTGATCTCGCCTCTCTGTCTTCCCGCGCGCCGCTGACGCCTCGCTGCGCGCGCTCACGCGAACGCTCATCAGGACGGTGCACGTGTCTGGCTCCCCCTCTCTTTCCACCTCCGACTCCCGCTCCGCCAATGCCCCGACGCAGGCGGACCTTCTCGGCTTCGTCCGGCGTACGGCCGCCGATGCCGCGCTGATCGACTCGCTTCCGCTCGACCCGCAGGGCCGCACCTGGGTGCGCCTGGAGGGGCCCGGTGGCAGTGAGGCCTGGCTGATCGGCTGGCCGCCGGGCACGGGCACGGGCTGGCACGATCACGCCGACTCGGTGGGCGCCTTCCTCACCGCCCGCGGAGAGCTACGGGAGAATTCGCTCGCCGCCCGGCTGCCCACCGACGGCTGGAAGACCCTCGAACTCACGGACGGCGTCGACCGGGAGCGCCTGCTGCCGGCCGGCCGAGGGCGCTCGTTCGGCCGCCACCATGTCCACGAGGTACTCAACGAGTCCCTCGACCGGCACGCGGTCTCCGTGCACGCCTACTACCCGCCCCTGCCACGCATCCGCCGCTACAGCCGTACGGGGCATGTGCTGCGACTTGAGCAGGTCGAGCGCCCGGAGGACTGGCAGTGAGCGGGGTGGGCGAACAAGGAGGGCTTCGTCATCGGCGAGTCGGAGCGCCGGCGGTGAGCGGTGAGCGCGAACCGGCGGTCGGCATCGACGGGTTGCTGGAGCGGGTGCGAGAGGGGTACAAGCGGATCGAGCCGCAGGAGGCGTACGACGCCGCCCGCGCAGGCGAGGCGCTCCTGGTGGACATCCGGTACGCGGCCCTGCGGGAGCGGGACGGGCTGATCCCCGGCGCCCTTGTCGTCGAGCGCAACGAACTGGAGTGGCGACTCGACCCCCATGGCAGCCACCGCCTCCCCGAGGCCACGAGCCACGACCTGCGCGTCGTCGTGATCTGCAACGAGGGCTACGCGTCGAGCCTGGCGGCCGATTCCCTGCACCGGCTGGGACTGCACCGGGCAACCGATCTGGTGGGCGGGTTCCAGGCGTGGCGGGCGGCAGGGCTTCCGGTGACGTCGTAGACAGGGCGTGGCGTGGGCACCACGGCTCAGTGAGAGTGGGTGGGGCAGGGCCCTGGACGCGATCGGCGCCCCCGCGCGTCTACCGTGCCGCAGGGCCCCGCCCCGCCCCCTTGCACAGCTGCTCCCGCACCGAGGCTGTGGGCTGTGCAACCGTGGTTCGCAGTTCCGGGGATTCTGGATGTCACCGGCGCGCGGCACATGCATCAGATCCCCTCGTCGCCGAGGAACTCCGTGTCCTCGCCCTCCTCTTCCAGCGCCTGCCGGACCACCCGCAGGGCCATGCCCTCGGGGTAGCCCTTGCGGGCGAGCATGCTCGCAAGGCGGCGGAGTCGTTTGTCCCGGTCGAGGCCGCGGGTGGAGCGCAGCTTGCGGGCCACCAGCTCACGCGCGGTCGACTCTTCCTGCTCGGAGTCGAGTTGGGCGACGGCCTCGTCGATCAGCGTGGGGTCGACCCCCTTGGTCCGCAGCTCCTGGGCGAGCGCTCGGCGGGCCAGCCCCCGGCCGTGATGCCGGGACTCCACCCAGGCGTCCGCGAACGCGCTGTCGTTGATCAGCCCGACCTCCTCGAACCGTGACAGCACCTCCTCGGCAACCTCGTCCGGGATCTCCCGCTTGCGCAGGGCGTCCGCAAGTTGCTTCCGCGTCCGCGGGGTCCCGGTGAGCAGGCGCAGACAGATCGCCCGCGCCCGCTCAGCCGGGTCCCCTGAGGACTCCCCCTTCTCGGCCCTCGACGAGGAGAAGGCGTCCCCGTCCTCGGCGGACGGCTCTCCGAAGCCGCGCCGACGGCGTCCACGCCCACGTCGTGAACCGCCCTCGCCGTGCCCTGTGCGGTCGCCGCGAAGCCGACCGCTGCCGCTCACGCCCTCGGCGGGGTGCGAGCCTCTCTCCGACTCATCGTCACCGTGCCCGGCAAAGCCTCCGTCGCCCGCGCTCGTCGGCTCCGGTCTGTGTGGGGGGCCGGAGTAGGCGTGCTCCGGCCAGTCGGTTCGCCGTGTCACGGGTCAGCTCTTGGCGGCCGCGGCCTTGGTCTTGGCCGTCTTCGCCACCGCCGGTGCCGGTGCCGCCTTGGCCGCGTCGTCCGCGGGGGTGGCAACCGCGGCGTCCGCGCCCGGTTCGGCGGCGGGCTCCTCGGGCCGTACGCCGACGCCCAGCTTCTCCTTGATCTTCTTCTCGATCTCGTTGGCCAGGTCTGGGTTGTCCTTCAGGAAGTTGCGGGCGTTCTCCTTGCCCTGGCCGAGCTGGTCGCCCTCGTACGTGTACCAGGCGCCGGCCTTGCGGACGAAGCCGTGCTCCACGCCCATGTCGATCAGGCCGCCCTCGCGGCTGATGCCATGGCCGTAGAGGATGTCGAACTCGGCCTGCTTGAAGGGGGGCGCGACCTTGTTCTTGACGACCTTGCAGCGGGTGCGGTTGCCGACCGCCTCCGTGCCGTCCTTCAGGGTCTCGATGCGACGGATGTCGATGCGCACCGAGGCGTAGAACTTCAGCGCCCGGCCACCGGTCGTGGTCTCCGGGGAGCCGAACATCACACCGATCTTCTCGCGGAGCTGGTTGATGAAGATCGCAGTGGTCTTGGACTGGTTGAGCGCGCTGGTGATCTTCCGCAGGGCCTGGCTCATCAGACGGGCCTGCAGACCCACGTGGCTGTCGCCCATCTCGCCCTCGATCTCGGCGCGCGGGACGAGCGCGGCGACGGAGTCGATGACGATGAGGTCGAGCGCACCGGAGCGGACCAGCATGTCCACGATCTCCAGCGCCTGCTCGCCGTTGTCCGGCTGGGACAGGATCAGGTTGTCGATGTCGACGCCGAGCTTCTTCGCGTACTCGGGGTCGAGGGCGTGCTCCGCGTCCACGAAGGCGACCTGGCCGCCGGCCTTCTGGGCGTTCGCCACCGCGTGCAGTGTCAGGGTCGTCTTACCGGAGGACTCCGGTCCGTAGATCTCCACAACACGGCCGCGGGGCAGGCCGCCCACGCCGAGGGCCACGTCGAGGGCGGTCGACCCGGTCGGGATGACCTCGATGGGCTCCTTCGACCGCTCGCCCATGCGCATGACCGCGCCCTTGCCGAATTGTCGTTCAATCTGTGCGAGCGCGGCGTCGAGGGCCTTCTCGCGGTCGGTACCTGCCATGGGTTCCACCCGGTTTGCTTGAGTCGATCGCTTCACGTCAAAGACGCTAACGCCTGCCACTGACAATGCGCCCCGACGTGGGTCCGGCCTGTGGATAACTCGGGCACTTCCCCCTCAAATCGCTGCGGAAATCCCCGTCCAGAGCCTCGCCGGAGCTTCCATAAGAATGGATGTTCGATTTTTGTGTCAAGCGCACCACACGGCGCTTCCGAGACTATGTCGGCGCACCGACAACGGCCCCTGGCTCCGGCGCCGACAGCCCGCTCCCGCCCTGCTTCGCCGGGCGGTCAGCTGCTACGTGGCCGCCGTCATCGGGGCCGCGGTGCGGGCCGTCCTCACCTACTGACGCTCCGCCGCCGAGCTCCGCCCCGTCTCCCGCAGCCGCTCCCACAGGCGTCGCGCGCGCGTGAGCGCCCCGGGCCGCCCCGGCTCCCGTCTGTGGTTCCCGTCCACGCGCGGGTCGTCCGTGACGTCGTACCGCCTCACATACGCCCCAAGGAACGCCTGGAGCGTGGCGACCGCCGGGATGGCGATCAGCGCGCCGACCGCGCCGAGGAGAGCAGTGCCCGCGATGACCGAGCCGAAGGCGACCGCGGGGTGGATGTCGACGGTCTTGGCGGTCAGCTTGGGCTGCAGCATGTAGTTCTCGAACTGCTGGTAGACCAAGACGAAGACCAGCACCCACAGCGCGTACCAGGGGTCGACCGTGAAGGCGATCAGCATGGGCAGGGCACCTGCGAGATACGTGCCGATGGTGGGGATGAACTGCGAGACGAGCCCCACCCAGACGGCCAGCACGGGCGCGTAGGGCACGCCCAGGCTCTCCAGCAGGATGTAGTGCGCGATCCCCGAGATGAGTGCCATCAGGCCGCGCGAGTACAGGTAGCCGCCGGTCTTGTTGACGGCGATCTCCCAGGCCCGCAGGACCTCGGCCTGCCGGGCGGGCGGCAGTACGGAGCAGAGCGCGCGGCGCAGTCTGGGTCCGTCGGCGGCGAAGTAGAACGCGAACAGGGTGATCGTCAGCAGCTGGAAGAGTCCCCCGAGGACCTGCGTGGACACGTCCAGGACACCGGTGGCGCTGTTCTGCACGTAGTTGCGCAGCCAGTCGGAACGGAGCAGGCCCTCCTGGACGTCCACCCGCTTCAGGTCGGTGTTGAAGTGCGCGTTGATCCAGTTGATGACGGAGTCGAGGTAGCCCGGGAACCCCTCGACCATCGTGATGATCTGGCCGGCGAGCATGGAGCCGAGCAGCGTGACGAAGCCCGCGGACGCGATGATCACGGCGAGGAAGACGATGCCGGTGGCAGCCCCTCGGCGCATGCCGCGCGAGGCCATCCAGCTCACCGCGGGTTCTATCGCGAGGGCCATGAAGAACGCGATCAGGATGTTGATCAGCAGGCCGGTGAGCTGGTGAAAGGCCCAGCTGCCCAGCTGGAACACGGCGATGAGCGCGAGCGCCAGCACCATGGCGCGTGGCAGCCAACGCGGCATACGTGCGCTCGACGCGCGGCCGGGGTGCCGGGCGGGCGGCGCGGTGCCGGAGGGGGATGCTTGCTGGGCTGCCTGCCCGGTCTCATCTATGGGTGCCACGGTGCAAGTCTCGCCCACGCCGGTGACAATCGGGTGCGGTCCTGCGATCTTCGTGACCGGTCAGCGCCTTTCCTGTGGCACGTTCATGACCGAGCAGACCACCCGCCACACGTCCTTGGCCTCCCAGCCGGCGTCGAGCGCCTGGTGCACGGTGCGCCCGCCGAGCTCCGACATCACGTGATCGCGCGCGAAGGTCTCGGCGTAGCCCGTACCGAAGTGCTCCGCCATCCGCTCCCAGAAGACCGTCAACCTCATGACACCAGTATCCCGCCCCTGAGGGTGGGCCCGAGCCGGGACCGCTTGCCGAGAACGCTTTCCGCCCTACGGTCTGACCCATGGCCGAAACTGGAGCTTCCCCACTCCCCCCTACGCCCCCGGCGCACTCCCCGCTCTTCCGTGCCGAGCACTTCGTCTGGCTCACCGCGCGCGTACTGGAACAGCGCCTGTTCGCCTACCACTTCCTGCACGGCGGCGCCGACCCGGTGGAGACCGCGCTGGACGCCTACCGCAACCAGGACGGCGGATACGGCCACGCCCTGGAACCCGATCTGCGCGGCCCGGTCAGCCAGCCGCTGCACACCTCCCACGCCCTGCGCGTCCTGGACTCCCTCGGGCGCTGTGGCGGGCAGCGGGTGGAGCGTGTGTGCCGGTACCTGACCTCCGTGTCCACGGCGGACGGCGCGCTGCCGGCGATCCATCCCAGCCAGCGGGGCTATCCGACCGCCCCCTTCGTACCGGTCGTCGACGACCCTCCGAGCGAACTGCTCGCCACCGGGCCGGTGGTGGGCCTGCTGCACCGTAACGAGGTCTGGCACGCCTGGTTGTTCCGGGCCACGGACTTCTGCTGGCAGACGGTCGAGTCTCTGGAGCGGTCCCACCCCTACGAGATCGAGGCCGCCGTGGCCTTCCTGGACTCGGCACCCGACCGCCCGCGCGCGGAGGCGGCCGCCGACCGCCTGGGCCGCCTGGTGCGCGAGCACCGCCTCGCGGTCCTGGACCCGGAGAAGCCCGACACCTACCCCGTGGCCCCCGGCTACGCCCCGGCGGAGCACCACTTCCCGCACGACTACGCGAAGACTCCGCAGTCCCTCGCGCGCGCGTGGTTCACCGACGACGAGATGAACCGCTCCCTGGACTTCCTCGCGAGCGAACAGCAGGAGGACGGCGGCTGGCCGATCCGATGGCGTCAGTGGGCACCCGCCCCGGCGCTGGAGGCGCGCCCCATGGTGACGATCGAGGCACTGCGCACCCTCAGGGCCTACGGCCGGCCCATTGGCTGACCGCGGATGTCTCGCCGCCCCATCGGCTCGTCTCACCCACCCATCGCCCGTACCCCCGCCGTCACCACGACCGCCGCCGCGACGACGAGCAGGAACGGGGCGCGCAGGAACAGCGCCAGCGCCGCCGCGGCAAGCCCCGCCACGCGCGCGTCCAGCACGAGCGCCCGCCCGTCGGCGAAGGTCTGCTGGGCCGTGAGGGCGGCGAGGAGGGCGACGGGGAGGAGTGCTGCGAGCCGTTTGACGAGGGGCCGCTCGAGCACACCGGCCGGGACGAGGAGTCCGGCGAGCTTGACGGCGTAGCAGCCGACGGCGGTGACACCGATCGCGATCCAGACGTTCAACGCATTCCCTTTCGTGCCTCTCGGCGTCCTTCCATGAAGAGCACGGCCGGCGCCGCGAGGGCGGCCGCCAGCACCGGCACCCCCGCGGGCAGCACCGGCAGCAGCCCCAGCCCCAGGACCACGGCGAGTCCGGCGACGGCTCGCTCGGTCCCGGTCCTCAGCATCGGCGCCAGCAACGCCAGAAAGACCGCGGGCCCGGCCGCGTCCAGCCCCCAGGTGGCCGTGTCGCCGAGGGCCTCGGCCCCCAGCGCACCCAGCAGCGTGGTCAGGTTCCACAGCACGTACAGGCTGAGCCCGGTCACGACGAACCCGATCCGGATGCTGCGCCGCGTGGGCTGCGCCAGGGCGACCGCCGTCGTCTCGTCGATCACCCACTGAGCTGCGAACGGGCGCACCACGCGCGGGAGGGCCAGCAACTGCGACAGCCGCAGCCCGTAGAAGGCGTTGCGCACGCCCAGGAAGAAGGCGCCCGCAGCCGCCGTGAGCGGGTTCCCGCCCGCGGCGAGCGCCCCCACCAGCGCGAACTGGGAGGCGCCGGTGAACACCAGCAGGCTGAGCGCACACGTCTGCAACAAGCTGAGCCCGCTGCCCGCCGAGGTCACCCCGAAGGCGAACCCCGACAGTCCTACGGCGACTCCGACCCCGAGGGCGTCCCGTACGACGGCGGCGTCCGGCCTTCCTCCGCGGTCGGCCGGTATGTCTGCGTGCGTGTCCGCGTGAGCTGTCCGTTCTGCCACACGTCGGACGGTAGGTGCAGCCGTCGCGGAGCGTCTTGTACGTTCTTGCGCTCCCGCTGGTACGCCCCCGGAGGCACGCCCACGATCCTGCTGAAGTGCCGGTTCAGGTGCGGCTGGTCGGTGAACCCGACCGCGACGGCGGCTTCGGCGGGCGCTGTCCCCGCGTCCAGCAACCGGCGCGCCCGGCGCACGCGGGCATCGGTCAGCCAGGCGTGCGGCGGCATGCCGTACACCTCCCGGAACGCCCGCAGCAACGCGAACGGGCTGGTGCCGAGGTTCCCGGCGAGCGTCTCCAGGGTCGGCGGCTCGGCCATCCGCTCCTCCAGCACCTCACGTGCGCGTGCCGCGATCCGCGCTCCCGCCGTCCGCACCTGGCGTTGCGGCAGCGCTCCGCCGTTCAACCGCAGCAGCCGCGTCACGGCGACCCGCAGCAGCGTGTCGGCCGCCAGCGCGTTGCCCTCGTCGGCGGCGCGCAGTACCTGATGCACGAGGCTCACGGCGTACGGATCGTCGAGCACGGGCCGGGCGAACCCCGGGGTACCGCGTATCGCGGTCGTCTCCGCGGCGATGTCCGCCACCACCTCCGGCGACGGATACACGGCCCCGTACCGCCATCCCTCCGGTACCCCGGCCCGCCCCGTGTGCGGGGTGTCCGGATTGACCAGGGCCAGCGCCCCGGCACCCGCGTACTGATCGCCCCCGCCGTGGTGAAAGACCTCCACCCCGTCGGCGATGGCGGCGATCACGAAGTTTTCGTGCGTGTGCCGCACGAACGTCTTCCGGATGTACCGGGCCCGCAGCAGATCAACACCGGGCAGCTCCGCGTACTGCCAGTGCCGCGCCCGCTCGCCGGTACCCGCCATGACTCCATTCTCCAGCACCGCCTGGCCCGAAGCAGCAAACGCGCAGGTCAGCCGCATTGTCAGTGGCCGGGTGCAGGATAGCCCCATGGCAAGCTCCAGGCACCGAGCCCTCGACGGCTTCTCCCCCGCGACCCGCGGCTGGTTCACGGGGGCCTTTTCCGCGCCCACCGCGGCCCAGGCGGGCGCGTGGCAGGCCATCCGTGAGGGATCGGACGTACTGGTGGTCGCCCCCACGGGTTCCGGCAAAACGCTGGCCGCTTTCCTCGCGGCCCTGGACCAGCTCACCTCGACCCCCCACCCGGCCGACCCCAGGAAGCGCTGCCGCGTCCTGTACGTCTCCCCGCTCAAGGCCCTCGCCGTGGACGTGGAGCGCAACCTCCGCAGCCCCCTGACCGGCATCCGCCAGGAGTCAGTGCGCCTCGGCCTGCCGGAGCCGGACGTGAAGGTCGGCATCCGCTCCGGCGACACCCCGGCCGCCGAGCGCCGCGCCCTGTCCACCCGCCCGCCGGACATCCTGATCACCACCCCCGAGTCCCTGTTCCTGATGCTGACGTCGGCCACGCGCGACGCGCTGTCCGGCGTCGAAACGGTGATCCTCGACGAGGTGCACGCGGTCGCCGGCACCAAGCGCGGCGCGCACCTCGCTCTCTCCCTGGAGCGCCTGGACGAGCTCCTGCCGAAGCCGGCCCGCCGTATCGGCCTCTCCGCGACGGTCCGCCCGGTCGACGAGGTCGCCCGCTTCCTCTCCCCCCGCCGCAGGGTGGAGATCGTTCAGCCGGAGTCCGGCAAGGAGTTCGACCTCTCGGTGGTGGTCCCGGTCGAGGACCTGGGCGAACTGGGTGGCTCCCCGGTGGCCGACGGCTCCGAGGGCGCCGAGCGCCCGTCCATCTGGCCGCATGTCGAGGAGCGCATCACCGACCTCGTCCAGGCCCACCGCTCCACCATCGTCTTCGCCAACTCCCGCCGCCTCGCGGAGCGCCTGTGCAACCGGCTCAACGAGATCGCGTACGAGCGGGCCACCGGCGAGCCCCTGGACGAGCACCACGCCCCCGCCGCACTCATGGGCGGCTCGGGTGCCGCCCAGGGCGCCCCGCCCGTCATCGCCCGCGCACACCACGGCTCGGTGTCGAAGGAGCAGCGGGCCCTTGTCGAGGAGGATCTCAAGGCGGGCCGGCTCCCCGCCGTGGTCGCCACCTCCAGCCTCGAACTCGGCATCGACATGGGCGCGGTGGACCTCGTGGTCCAGGTCGAGTCTCCACCGTCCGTGGCCTCCGGCCTCCAGCGCGTCGGTCGCGCCGGCCACCAGGTCGGCGCGGTCTCCACCGGCGTGGTCTTCCCCAAGTACCGCGGCGACCTGGTGCAGGCGGCCGTGGTCACCGAGCGGATGCGCACCGGCGCGATCGAGTCCCTGAAGGTCCCGGCCAACCCCCTGGACGTCCTGGCCCAACAGCTCGTCGCCATGACGGCGATGGACACCTGGCAGGTCGACGACCTGCTCGCCATGGTCCGCCGGGCCGCCCCCTTCGCGTCGCTCCCGGAGTCAGCGTTCACCGGGGTCCTCGACATGCTCGCCGGGCGCTACCCGTCGGACGCGTTCGCGGAACTGCGCCCACGCGTGGTGTGGGACCGCATCGCCGGCACGATCACCGGCCGCCCCGGAGCCCAGCGCCTCGCCGTCACCTCGGGGGGCACGATTCCCGACCGTGGCCTGTTCGGGGTCTTCCTCGCCGGTGCCGATCCCAAGAAGGGCGGCGGCCGGGTCGGCGAGCTCGACGAGGAGATGGTCTACGAGTCCCGGGTCGGGGACGTCTTCACGCTCGGCACCAGCTCCTGGCGCATCGAGGACATCACCCGCGACCGGGTCCTGGTCTCCCCCGCGCCCGGCGTCCCGGGGCGGCTCCCGTTCTGGAAGGGCGACCAGTTGGGCCGCCCACTGGAACTGGGCCGTGCGGTGGGCGCGTTCCTGCGCGAGGTCGGCTCACTCACCACGGAGGACGCCCGGCTGCGCCTGCTCGCTGCCGGCCTGGACGCCTGGGCGGCGGACAACGTCCTGTCCTACCTGGACGAACAGCGCGAGGCCTGCGGCCACGTCCCCGACGACCGCACCATCGTCGTCGAACGCTTCCGCGACGAGCTCGGCGACTGGCGGGTCGTCGTGCACTCCCCCTTCGGCGCCCAGGTGCACGCCCCATGGGCGCTCGCCCTCGGCGCCAAGCTCTCCGAGCGGTACGGCATGGACGCACAGGTCATGCACGCCGACGACGGCATCGTGCTGCGCCTGCCGGACGCCGACCTCATGAGCTTGGACCTGCTCGACCGGGAACCGATGAAGGTGGGCACGGAATACGACGCCGAACAGGCGCCCGTCGGGGCGGCGGACGTGGTCTTCGACAAGGGCGAGGTCGACCAGATCGTCACCGACCAGGTGGGCGGCTCGGCCCTGTTCGCGTCGCGTTTCCGCGAGTGCGCCGCCCGCGCGCTGCTGCTGCCGCGCCGCAACCCGGGCAAGCGCACGCCCTTGTGGCAGCAGCGCCAGCGCGCCTCCCAACTGCTTCAGGTGGCCGGTGAGTTCGGCTCGTTCCCGATCGTCCTGGAGGCAGTGCGCGAATGCCTCCAGGACGTCTTCGACGTCCCCGGGCTCGTCGAGCTGATGGGCGATCTCGAGTCCCGCAAGGTCCGCCTGGTCGAGGTCACCACTCCGGAGCCGTCCCCCTTCGCGCGCTCCCTCCTCTTCGGGTACGTCGCCCAGTTCCTGTACGAGGGGGACTCGCCGCTCGCCGAGCGCCGGGCCGCCGCCCTGTCGCTCGACTCGCGTCTGCTCGCCGAACTGCTCGGCCAGGCGGAACTGCGTGAGCTGCTGGACGCGGAGGTGCTGACCGAGCTGGAGCGGGAGCTGCAGTGGCTCACCGAGGACAGGCGCGTCAAGGACGCCGAGGGCGTCGCCGATGTGCTGCGGCTGCTCGGCCCGCTCACGGACGCCGAACTGGCCGAACGGGGCGCCGAACCACAGTGGGCGAAGGAGCTGGCGGGCGCCCGCCGGGCGATCCGGGTCCGTATCGCCGGGGCGGACCACTGGGCAGCGATCGAGGACGCGGGCCGCCTGCGCGACGCACTGGGCACGGCACTGCCGGTCGGGGTCCCGGAAGCCTTCACCGAACCGGTGAAGGACCCCCTCGGCGATCTCCTCGCGCGCTACGCCCGCACCCACGGCCCGTTCACGTCCACGACGGCCGCGGCCCGCTTCGGCCTGGGCGTGGCCATCACCGAGGGCGCCCTGCAGCGGCTGGCCGCGTCGGGGCGGGTCGTACAGGGAGAGTTCCACCCCGCCGGCATCGGCCAGGAGTGGTGCGACGCAGCCGTACTGCGCCGACTGCGTCGCCGTTCCCTGGCCGCGCTGCGGCACGAGCTGGAGCCGGTCCCGCCGGCCGCGCTCGCGCAGTTCCTGCCGCAGTGGCAGCACATCGGCAGGGGCCACGCGCTGCGCGGCATCGACGGACTGGTGCGCGCCATCGAGCAGTTGCAGGGCGCATCAGTGCCCGCCTCCGCCCTGGAGAAGCTCGTCCTGCCGTCCCGCGTCGCGAACTACACCCCCGCGATGCTCGACGAACTCACGGCCGCCGGCGAGGTGGTGTGGGCCGGAGCCGGCGCGCTCCCCGGCAAGGACGGCTGGGTGTCCCTGTACCTGGCGGACGCGGCCCCACTCCTCCTGCCGCCCCCGCACCCGCTGGAGCTCACGGCCCTTCACCAGTCCGTCCTGGACGCCCTCTCCGGCGGCTACGGTCTGTTCTTCCGCCAGATCGCCGACCAGGTCCGTGCCACCACCCACCCCGAGGCCACGGACCCCCAACTTGCCGACGCCGTCTGGGACCTGGCCTGGTCCGGCCGACTGACCAACGACACCCTCGCGCCCCTGCGCTCCCTGCTCGGCTCCGGCCGCACCGCGGGTTCCACGGCCCACCGCGCCAAGCGCACGGTCCCACGGGGCCGCTACGGCTCCCTGACCGCTGCCGCCCGCCCCGCCTCCCGCAGCGGCCCGCCGACCGTCGCCGGCCGCTGGTCCCTGCTCCCGGCCCACGAACCCGACCTCACCGTGCGCGCCCACGCCCTGGCCCGCACACTCCTCGACCGGCACGGCGTCGTGACCCGGGGAGCGGTCGCCGCGGAGGGCGTCGAGGGCGGGTTCTCGGCGACGTACCGCATCCTGTCCGTCTTCGAGGAGAGCGGCCAGGCCCGGCGCGGCTACGTCGTCGAGGGGCTCGGGGCCGCACAGTTCGCGATGGACGGCGCCGTGGACCGCCTGCGGGCCGTGGCCAATGCCCGCGACCGGGGCGACGGGCTGCCCGACCCGCGGTTCGGGACCGGCGCCCCCGAGGGCGTCACCGAGGGCTACTTCACCGCCGCCGACGCCCTCGGCCCGTTCGACGACCATGCCTACCAGGCCGACCCGGCGTACGACCCCCTGGACGCCGACTCCCCGCTCCCCCATCCCTCACCGGGCGACTACGTCTCACCCCGGGACTTCCCCACATCCGGCACTCCGCAGGGCGCCCCCTCCTGGCAGAACGGCGGCCGCGCAACCCCCGGCTCCCCTGCCCGCGGCAACCGCCCCTCCGCCGTCTCCCGTGCCGTCGTCCTGGCCGCCGCCGACCCGGCGAACGCCTACGGCGCCGCTCTCCCCTGGCCGGAGCCCCCGACGGGCGCCGGGCACAAGCCGGGCCGCAAGGCGGGCTCTCTCGTCGTCCTCGTCGACGGCGAGTCGGCCCTGTACATGGAACGCGGCGGCAAGACCCTGCTGGCCTGGCCCACCGCCCCGGACCTCACACCCGCCGACGACCCACGCCTCGGCACGGCCGCCGAGGCCCTCGCCGCAGCCGCCCGCGCCGGCTCCCTCGGCACGGTCACGGTGGAACGCATCAACGGCACCCCCGCCCTGACGTCCCCGATAGGCACCCTGCTGGAAACAGCAGGCTTCGTCGCAACACCGAGAGGCCTACGCCTACGGGCGTGAACCACATCCCACAACGCGACCCGGCACACGCCCCTCTCCCCGTGCCACCCTGAACCCATGCCCGAAGGAGACACGGTCTGGCAGGCCGCGAGGCGGTTGCACGGCGCCCTCGCGGGCAAGGTGCTGACCCGCTCCGACCTGCGCGTGCCGAAATACGCGACGGCCGACCTCACCGGCCGTACCGTGCTGGACGTCACCCCGCGCGGCAAGCACATCCTGGCCCGTATCGAAGGCGGCCTGACCCTGCACTCGCACCTACGGATGGACGGCTCCTGGAAGGTGTACGCGAGCGGCCGGCGCTGGACCGGCGGCCCGGCACACCAGATCCGCGCGATCCTGGGCACCGCCGACCGCACGGCCTTCGGCTACCGCCTCCCCGTCCTCGAACTCCTCCGTACCGCCGACGAGGATCGCGCCGTCGGCCATCTCGGCCCCGACCTGCTGGGCCCGGACTGGGACCCGGACCGTGCGCTGACCAACCTCCTCACGGACCCCGCCCGCCCCCTGGGCGAAGCCCTCCTGGACCAGCGCAACCTCGCCGGCATCGGGAACGTGTACAAGAGCGAGCTCTGCTTCCTGCTCGGCGCCACCCCGTGGCTCCCGATCGGCGACCTCCCCGCCGACCACACGGCCAAGCTCCCGGCCCTCGCCAGGAAACTCCTGGAGACCAACCGCGACCGCCCGGTCCGCACCACGACGGGCCGCCGCGGCCAGGACCTGTTCGTCTACGGCCGCGCACCCCGCCCCTGCCTGCGCTGCCACACGCCCGTCCGCGTCGCCGACCAGGGGGACGGCTCCCGCGAGCGCCCCACCTACTGGTGCCCGACCTGCCAGACGGGCCCGGCCCCGACGTCCGGCACCCCGCGTACGAGACGGAACCCGGCACCGCACTAATTGACGACCCGTCAGAAATGCTCGTACGGTCCCAGCATGGCCGTGAAGGCGTACGACCTCACCGGACGCACCGCATTCGTCACCGGCGCCGCCGGCGGCATCGGCCGCGCCTCGGCGGTCCTGCTCGCCCGGGCCGGCGCCACCGTGCACTGCGCAGACCGCGACGCGCAGGGCCTGCACGAGACGGCGACCCGGATCAAGGACCACGGCGGCACCGCCCGCACCCACCACCTCGACGTCACCGACCGCACCCAGGTGAGACAGGCCGTCGCGTCCTGTGAGCGGCTGGACGTGCTGGCCGCGATCGCCGGGATCATGCACAGCAGCCCGGTCCTGGAGACCCGGGACGAGGACCTCGACCGGGTGCTGAACGTCAACTTCAAGGGCGTGCTGTACGCCTGCCAGGAGGCGGCCCGTCTGATGCTCGACCGGAACATCAGGGGCAGCATCATCACGATGGCGTCCGGCGCCGTCGACACCGGCGGCCCCGGCCTGCTGTGCTACGGCGCAGCCAAGGCGGCCGTCGTACAGCTGACGAAGACGCTGGCGACGGAGCTGGGCCGGTCCGGCATCCGGGTGAACGCGGTCGCGCCGGGCTGGATCCGCACTCCCATGACCGACCGCCACGACAACGCGGCCCAGGCGCGCACCGAGGCGGTGATGGCGCGGATGTCGCCGCTGGGCCGGGTCGGCGAACCGGAGGACGTCGCCCACGCGGTCCTCCACCTGGCCTCCGACGCATCGGCCTTCACCACGGGCCAGATCCTGCGTCCGAACGGGGGTGTGGCGATGCCCTGGTAGCGCTGGTCCGCAAGGCGTTCCGCCACCGCGCCACCCCGAGCGCCCCGGCCGCCCGCGCCCTGGGCGCACAGTGCACCGGCAACAGGCTCAGCCCCCACCCCCCGGCCGCGACCGCCCCCTCCAGCGCCCCCGCGTCGGGCGCCACCGCAAGCCGCAGCACGGCCCACCACCACACCGCCCCGAGCCCCAGAACGCCCCCCCAACGCACTGTCCGCGCCGCCATGGCCGTCACCTCCAGCTCGACGCCACACAGGGGCTGAGCTGCGGGCAGTCGTGCCTCCCCCAGAGGGGGGACCCCCAGGGCGATGGGGGTCCCCCCGCTCGAGCGAAGCCGAGAGTGGGGGAGGGTGGGCGCAGCGGCACCCCGCAACGCCGGGCTACGTTCACCTGCGTCACCGGAAACCGGGGCACCCGAAGCACCTGGGTTCACCCGGGACAGTCGCAACCCCGGTCAACCGTTCTCGGCCTGGAACATCCAGTAGTGCTTCTCGAGATCCGCCGTGATCCCGATGAAGATGTCCTGCGACACCGGATCCGCCTCCGCGGTCGCGGCCACCCGCTCCCGCATCCGTCCGATCAGCGCCCCGAGGGCCTCGACGAGCACCGCCACGGCGTCCCCGTCCTGGATCCAGCCGCCGTTCACCGCCCCGATGCCGCTGCCGACGGCCACTGTCGAGGCGCGCCCGTCGGGCGAGACGCCCAGGGCAGAGGCGCGTTCGGCAACGGTGTCGGAGTGGGTTCGCGCGGTGTCGACCACTTCGTCGAGCTGAAGGTGCACCGACCGGAAGCGCGGCCCCACGACGTTCCAGTGGATCTGCTTGGCCACCAGGGCGAGGTCCACCAGATCGGCGAGTGCGCCCTGCAGCGCCTCGGAGACGGTCATCAGATGCGCATCGGACAGTGGGCTCTTGACGACGTACATCGCACCTCCGTTGGCTCGCCCGGCATGTCCCTCCACGATGAACGCGGCACCCGGGACCGGCAAACGCACCCGAACGGAAATCAAAGCGAACCCGAAGCAAGACCCCGCACATGCGAAAACCCCGACGGCACTCCCCAGGGGATCTCCCCGGGAAGCCCCGGCCGGGGCATCACACGTTTCCTACGGCGTGGGCGTCAGCCCACGCGTCCAACGCGCGCGTACGTCACGCCGCGACCACGTCGACCGTCTCGGACGGCGCCTTGATGGTCACCCGTTCCGGCGGCACACCGGTCACCGACACGGATCCCAGCATCGGACGAACCGCCGTGGGCACGGGCTCGCTGGGTGTGGCGGCAGCAGACTGGGCCAGCTCGGCGAGGGCGAGCTCGTCGCTCACTTCCCGCATGAGCTCGGACATCCGTACGTCCAGCGCGTCGCAGATGGCGGAGAGCAGTTCGGAGGAAGCCTCCTTCTGCCCCCGCTCCACCTCGGAGAGATAGCCGAGTGAGACTCGGGCGGACGAGGAGACTTCGCGCAGAGTACGGCCCTGGCGCTGGCGCTGCCGACGCAGCACGTCACCCAGCAGGCGACGGAGCAGAATCATCGGTGGCTCCCTCCTCGGACCGCGTAGCCGCATCCTTCACGCCCCACCGTACCGCCTTGCGCTGCGGCCGTGCGGGGAGCGATGTCGTGTTCACTCAGGGCTGCAAACATCAAAACCCCCCGTTCCGTTCCGTATCCTGTGCCCGCTCATTCCCGGTCTGTTCGCCCGCAAGCTCCCTCAGAAGCAGTGCGAGTACGCTCCGTACACTCTCCATACGAATTTCCGCGCGGTCGCCGTTCAACCTCAGAGGCTCCACTTTTCCGCCACCGGCGGAACCGGAACCCGGTCCGAAGGGCCCGTCCAGGGCCACGAAAACCGTCCCGACGGGCTGCCCGTCCTGTGATTCCGGACCGGCGACACCGGTGGTCGCGATGCCCCAGTCGGCACCCAGCGCCTTCCGGACGCCGATCGCCATCTGGAGTGCGACCTGCGGATCCACCGCTCCACGCTGAGCCAGCAGAGTGGCGTCGACGCCCAGCAGCTCGTGCTTGAGCGCAGTCACGTACGCCGTCACCGAGCCCCGGAACGCCTTGGACGCCCCCGGAACCGCCGTCAGCTCCGCCGACACCAGGCCGCCCGTCAGCGACTCGGCGACGGCGACCGTCTCGCCCCTCACCGTGAGTAGTCGCACCACTTCCGCGGCCGGGGAACTCACGTTTCCGTCTCCTCCAACGCAGCCTTGCGCTCGGCCATTCCCTGCCTGCGCAGCACAATGGCCTGTCTCACATAGTCGAGCCCGGTCACCACGGTCAGGACGACCGCCGCCGCCATCACCCAGAACCTCAGGGTGGCCAGCCACCCCGTCAGCGCCAGCACGTACATCCCCACGGCCACGCCCTGCGTGAGCGTCTTCAGCTTGCCGCCGCGGCTGGCCGGGATGACGCCGTACCGAATGACCCAGAAACGCAGCAGTGTGATCCCGAGTTCCCGCCCGAGGATCACGATCGTCACCCACCACGGCAGATCGCCCAGCGCCGACAGACAGATCAGCGCCGCGCCCATGATCGCCTTGTCGGCGATGGGGTCGGCGATCTTCCCGAAGTCGGTGACGAGGTTGTAGGTGCGCGCCAGATGGCCGTCGAACAGGTCAGTGATCATGGCGATGGCGAAGGCCGCCCAGGCGAGCGAACGCCATGCCGGGTCGTAGCCGCCGTCGGCCAGCATCAGCGCGACGAAACCCGGCACCAGGACCAGCCGGAGCATGGTCAGGAGATTGGCGATGTTCCAGACGCTGGCCTGGTCGACGGCCGCGGCGGCGATCTTCCCGCCGCGCGCCGGCTTCCCCCCGTCCTGCGCGCCGGAAGCGCCCGACCCGGTAGAACCCGCGGCCGCCCCCTTCCCCTTCGAGGCCCCGCGCGCAGCGGTCCCTCTCGAGGAGGCCGCGGCACCGTTCGCCTTGGCGGAGCCACCTGCGGCGGACGCTGGTACTCCGGTCATCTGCCCGCCTCCTCACTGCCCGGGAGACCGCCTGCGCGACCGCCGACGAACGCGCCCGGCAACGGCTCGGCCACCAGGTCGACACCTTCCGTACCGACCACCTTCGCCTCGACCATACGACCGATGCGCAGACCCTCGCCGCTCGTCAGCAGCACCTGGCCGTCCGTCTCGGGCGCCTGGTGCGCCGCACGACCGTAGGTGCCGTCCTCGGTGTCCACCGACTCCACGAGCACGCGCACGGTCTGACCGACGCGCTCCTCGGCCCGCTGCGAGACGAGTTCCTCGGCCAGCCGCGAGATGCGGGCGAGGCGCTCGGCGACGACGTCCTCGTCGAGCTTGTTGTCGTACGTGGCCGCCTCCGTGCCCTCCTCGTCGGAGTAGCCGAAGACGCCGATGGCATCCAGCCGTGCGCCGTTCAGGAACCGCTCCAGCTCGGCCAGGTCGGCCTCGCTCTCGCCGGGGAAGCCCACGATGAAGTTGGAGCGCACGCCGGCCTCGGGCGCCTTGCTGCGGATGGTGTCGAGCAGCTCGAGGAACCGGTCGGTGTCACCGAAGCGGCGCATCGCGCGCAGCACGTCGGGCGCGGAGTGCTGGAAGGACAGGTCGAAGTACGGTGCGATCTTCGGCGTCGAGGTCAGGACGTCGATCAGCCCGGGGCGCATCTCGGCCGGCTGGAGGTAGCTCACGCGCACCCGCTCGATGCCATCGACCTCAGCCAGCTCCGGCAGCAGCGACTCCAGCAGCCGGATGTCGCCCAGATCCTTGCCGTACGAGGTGTTGTTCTCGGAGACCAGCATGATCTCCTTGACGCCCTGCTCGGCCAGCCACCGCGTCTCGTTCAGCACGTCGCTCGGGCGGCGCGAGATGAAGGAGCCGCGGAAGGACGGGATGGCGCAGAAGGAGCAGCGCCGGTCGCAGCCCGAGGCGAGCTTCACAGAGGCGACGGGGGCGCCGTCCAGCCGGCGCCGCAGGGGCGCGCGCGGCCCGGAGGCCGGGGCGACACCCTCGGGAAGGTCCACCGGAGCGTGCCCCGGCAGCGCGACGGATGCCGCCGAATCCTGCCGCTCGGCCGGGCTGATCGGCAGCAGCTTGCGCCGGTCGCGCGGGGTGTGCGCGGCGTGAATGCCGCCGTTCAGGATCGTCTGCAGCCGGTCGGAGATGTCCGCGTAGTCGTCGAAGCCCAGCACGCCGTCGGCCTCGGGGAGTGCCTCGGCGAGCTCCTTGCCGTACCGCTCGGCCATGCAGCCCACCGCCACGACGGCCTGGGTTCTTCCGTGTCCCTTGAGGTCGTTGGCCTCCAGCAGGGCGTCGACGGAATCCTTCTTGGCGGCGTCGACGAAGCCGCAGGTGTTGACGACGGCGACGTCGGCGTCCCCGGCTTCCTCGACGAGCTCCCAGCCGTCCGCCTCCAAACGGCCTGCGAGCTCCTCCGAGTCCACCTCGTTACGGGCGCAGCCAAGGGTGACGAGTGCGACGGTACGGCGTTCAGGCATGGGCTCAAGACTACTTCGTCCCGCTGACACCCCATGTCGACCACCCCACGACGACGGGGTTGGCCGATCATGGCCAACCCCGTAGCGACGACACGCCTCTCAGGCGCCTACCCGACCTGCGGGTCACCCTTCGTGTAGGTGAGCCGCTCCACGGAGCCCGGCTGAAAGTCGCTCTCGATCTTCTTGCCGTTCACATAGAGCTGGATCGCGCCGGCGTCGCCGAGCACGAGGTTGATCTTGGAGCTGTCCTGGAAGGTCTTGGACTCGCCCTGCTTGAGGAGTCCGTCGAAGAGCAGCCGGCCGTTGTGGTCCTTGGCGGAGATCCAGCTGCGGCCGTCGACGGCGCTCACCTGGACGGTGACCTTGTCCTGGGGCGCGGCCGCGATGGCGCTCTCCGTCGGGTCGGGCTTCGGTTCGGCCGGCTTGCTGTTGCCGTTGGAGGGCGAGGCCGTCTTGGTCGACGAGGGCTTGGATCCCTCGGCGACCGGCGTCTCGGAGCCGGTGCCGGTGTCGCCGCCCTTGACCACGGTGAACCCGACGAAGCCGATCACGACCACGATCGCGGCGACCATGGCCGCGGTCCAGTTGGGTCCCCGCCGCTCCGGGCGGATGCGCTCGGCCTCGAAGAGGGGTGCCGCCGGTGTCGGCGCCGGCCGCCCGCCGTGCTGGGCGTCGTACTGGGCGAGGAGTGGGGCCGGGTCCAGGTGGACGAACCTGGCCAGGGTCCTGATGTGCCCGCGGGCGTAGACGTCGCCGCCGCAGGGCGCGAAGTCGTCCGACTCGATGGCGTGCACGATGGCGATGCGGACTCGGGTGGCGGTACTGACGTCGTCGACGGTCAGCCCGGCGGCCATGCGCGCCTGCTGCAGGGCGCGGCCGATGGAGGGGCGGGCTTCCTCGGATACGTCTTCGAACGGACGCTCGTCTTCAGGGGAGTTGCCGATGGACACGGGGGCGCCTTTCGAGCGTGTAGCCACCTGTGCTGGAGGTTCAGTCTAGGGGGGGTACGAAAGGGTGGGGCAACCGGGCGACGGGACTTTGTACGCCATCCGAATGGCCGGACATCCTGATGGCGGGTCGAGTGTTGACTGATGGTGGGGCAGGTGCTTTGCGGTTCCCTCAACTTGACGTACGCCGGAAGGAAACGGTTGCTCAATGATCGCTTACGGGTGAGTCACGATCGAACAACACACCGCGCGACGGCCGTAGGACACCCGTCTCCCTACGCTTCAGACTCCCCACGGATCAATGCGAGCACGCCATCCAGGTCATCGGGTTTCACAAGAACATCACGCGCCTTGGAGCCCTCGCTCGGCCCGACGATGTTCCGCGACTCCATGAGGTCCATCAGCCGCCCGGCCTTGGCGAAGCCCACGCGCAGCTTGCGCTGGAGCATGGAGGTCGAGCCGAACTGCGTGGAGACCACCAGCTCGGCCGCCTGGCACAGCAGGTCCAGATCGTCGCCGATGTCCTCGTCGATCTCCTTCTTCTGCTTGCTGCCGACGGTGACGTCGTCCCGGAAGACCGGCGCCATCTGGTCCTTGCAGTGCTGGACGACGGCCGCAACCTCCTTCTCGGTCACGAACGCGCCCTGCATACGCACCGGCTTGTTCGCGCCCATCGGCAGGAACAGTCCGTCGCCCTTGCCGATCAGCTTCTCGGCGCCCGGCTGGTCGAGGATGACCCGCGAGTCCGCCAGTGAGGAGGTGGCGAACGCCAGCCGCGACGGCACGTTCGCCTTGATCAGACCGGTGACCACGTCCACCGACGGCCGCTGCGTGGCGAGCACCAGGTGGATGCCGGCCGCGCGCGCGAGCTGCGTGATGCGCACGATGGCGTCCTCCACGTCGCGCGGCGCCACCATCATCAGGTCGGCGAGCTCGTCGACGATCACCAGGAGGTACGGGTACGGCTGGAGTTCCCGCTCACTGCCCTCCGGCGCCGTCACCTTGCCGTTCCGCACGGCCTCGTTGAAGTCGTCGATGTGCCGGTAGCCGTACGCCGCCAGGTCGTCGTACCGCAGGTCCATTTCCCGTACGACCCACTGGAGCGCCTCGGCGGCCCGCTTCGGGTTGGTGATGATCGGCGTGACCAGGTGCGGGATGCCCTCGTACGCGGTGAGCTCGACGCGCTTGGGGTCGACCAGGACCATGCGGACGTCCTCGGGGGTCGCGCGCATCATGACCGACGTGATCAGGCAGTTGATGCACGAGGATTTACCGGAACCGGTGGCTCCGGCGACGAGGACGTGCGGCATCTTCGCGATGTTCGCCATCACATAGCCGCCCTCGACGTCCTTGCCGAGCGCGACCAGCATCGGATGGTCGTCCTCGGCGGCCGCCGCCAGCCGCAGCACGTCGCCGAGGTTGACCATCTCACGGTCGGTGTTCGGGATCTCGATGCCGACCGCGGACTTGCCGGGGATCGGGCTGATGATCCGCACGTCGGGGCTGGCGACGGCGTACGCGATGTTCTTGGTGAGCGCGGTGATCCGCTCGACCTTCACGGCGGGGCCGAGTTCGACCTCGTAGCGCGTGACCGTCGGCCCGCGCGTGAAGCCGGTGACGGCGGCGTCGACCTTGAACTCGGAGAAGACGTTGGTGAGCGAGGCCACCACGGCGTCGTTGGCCGCGCTGCGCGCCTTTCCGGGGCCCCCGCGCGTGAGGAGGTCGAGGGACGGCAGGGAGTACGTGATGTCGCCGGACAGCTGGAGCTGCTCGGCGCGCGGCGGGAGGTCGCGGGTCTCGTGGG
>NZ_JBQQCE010000890.1:0-1429 GCF_052245645.1 Streptomyces sp. KR55
CCGCGCAGGGACGTGACAAAAGGAGCGCACGTGCTCGAACTCACCATGGCCACCGTCTCCGGGGCGGAGGCGGGCGCCACGGCCGGCATGCTCATGGCCGACGCGCCCAGCGAGCCGGGCGCCGTGCTGCGGGTGGGCCGGGACAAGTCCGTGTGCCGGCTCGCCACGCCCGACGACTGGCTGTTCGTCTCGCGGGTCCACCTGGAGTTCCTGTGCGGCCCGGACGGCGGCTGGCAGGTGACCTGGCTGCGCGGCTCGCAGCCGGACCAGTCCTCCGAGGTCCGGCTGATGGCCGGCGGGTACACCCAGCCACTCGCCTACGACGGCACCGTTCCGCTGCCGCGGGGCGGCAACGGAGAGATCGTCATCCAGGACCGCACCGCGCCGCGCAGCGTCAACGTCGGCTTCTACCACGAGCTCTGAGCGGCGGCCGGAGTCCTATGCCAGCACCCGTGCCAGCGCGAAGCCGTCGTAGCCCTTGCTGCCCACCGTCTGGATCGCCGTGCCGCTCAGCCTGGGGTGGGAGCCGATCAGCTCGATGGCGGCGCGGGTGCCCTGGACGTCCGGCTCGGTGCTGTCCGCTTCGGTGACGCGGCCGCCGCGTACGACGTTGTCGACGATGATCAGGCTGCCGGCGCGGGTGAGCTTGAGGGCCCACTCCACGTAGTGGGCGTTGTTGGCCTTGTCGGCGTCGATGAAGACCAGGTCGAAGGGCGGCGGGTTCTCGTCGGCGAGCTGGGGCAGGGACTCCAGCGCCGGGCCGACCCGTACCTCGACGAGCTTGTCGAGGCCCGCGCGGGCGATGTTGCGGGTGGCGACCTCGGCGTGTTTGGCGCTGTACTCCAGCGAGATGAGGCGGCCTTCGGCGGGGAGGGCGCGGCCGAGCCAGATGGTGCTGTAGCCGCCGAGCGTGCCGATCTCCAGGATCGTCCGGGCGCCCTGGATCTGGGCGAGGAGTTGGAGCAGCTTGCCCTGGGGGGCCGTGACGTTGACGCGCGGCAGTTCGGCGGCCTCGCTGTCGCGCAGGGCGGCCTGGAGGGGCTCGTCGTCGGGGGAGAGATGGGTGCGGAAGTAGTCGTCCACGGCGTCCCACGTCTGCGACTCGCTCATGCGCTCTGCCTCTCGTGTGCGAAGCGGTTCCGTAATTAGGGCCTCTAACTAGTTGCCCTAACGAAGGTAGTCGCCACGGGGTTCCACGACGAAAGCGGCACGCCGACGAGTGGGCTGCCGCCCGCGCGCCTGCCTGTGCGTCCGGTGACGAGCCGCCGCTTTCCAGGTGCCCGGCGTCGGGGCCGGCCGAGGGGTGGGGTGCGCAGCCCGGCGCTGACGGGGTGCCGCCCGCGCCCACCCGTGCCGCCCTGGGGGTCCCCCCAGGCCCTTAAGGCACTGGGGGAGGCACGACTGCCCGCGTCAGCGCTTAACCGCCTCC
>NZ_JBQQCE010000891.1:0-1428 GCF_052245645.1 Streptomyces sp. KR55
CCAGGCGCCGGCCGGCCCGACCGTTTCGTACCAGGCGCCGGCTGCGCAGAGTGCTCCGGCCCAGGCGCCGGCTGCCCCGGCTGCTTCGTACCAGGCGCCGGCTGCCCAGAGTGCTCCCTCCCCGGCGCCCGCTGCCCCGAGCCGCGACCTGGCGAGCACCGACCTCAGCGGCGGCCTGACCACCAGGGTCCCCCTCGACGTGTCGGGCCACAACTCGCTGATCCCCACGGCGAGGGAGGCCGCGGCCGCAGTGAACGAGGTCAAGCCGGTGCACGGCAATCTGTGGCTGTAGGGCTGAGACCACACCCGTACGGAGTCGGCCCTCGGTGGAGTTCGAGGGCCGTCCGTCACTGTGCACGGTGAGGCACGTCGGCCGCTTCCCGTGCCGGACCCTGCGCAGTGTCAACCTGAGCATGCATCCCGGTCGGTGACCGGACATCACACACCGGTGGTCACCGGAATTCGCCACCGGTGATCACTTTCCTGGCCGCGTGGCGGTGACGGCACAGGGCGTTCCTCGGTTACGGCTACGGACAACCGAACCGGACGAGGAGTGAACCATGGTCGTCAGCACCGGCGGAGTACCGGTGGGTGCCGAGGACGGAGCACCGGGCCCGGCGCTGCCCGGACCGGCGGGCAGAACACGGCGCGCGGTGGTACGTGGTCTACGCGCCTGCGCGCTCGCCGCCGCCCTGGCGGCCCCGGTGTTCGCCGCCTTGCGGCCGCACCGCACAGGATCCGCACCCAGGAACGCCGACGACACCGCCTTCGACCAGACCTACCGCGGTCGCCGGATCCGCGGTGTGTGGATCCCGGCGCGCGGCGCAGCGGAGGACGGCCGGTGGCACGTCACCGTGGACGACCGCCCGCTGCATCTGATGCGCCGTGCCGACGGCACCTGGCTGACGATGGTCGACCACTACTGCTCGTACCGGACACCGCTCGAGGCCGCCCGCGCCGCCGTCGACGAACTCGGCCCCGGTCAGCGGCTGCGCGACCTGGCTCCAGGACCGGTGGATCCGGGACACCGGCACAAGGGAGACCGGCATGGCGTACGTGCGTAAGGACGCCGGCACGCTCACCCGGGCCGAGAAGCGCCGGTTCGTCAATGCACTGCTGGAGGTCAAACGGCGGGGCGAGTACGACGAGTTCGTACGGATGCACATCGCGTACTTCTCCGCCGACGGCGAGCACGCACTGCGCGCCGCGCACATGACGCCCTCCTTCCTGCCCTGGCACCGCCGGCTGCTGCTCGATCTGGAGGGCGCGCTGCGCCGGGTCGACTCGTCGGTGACCGTGCCGTACTGGGACTGGACACGCGACCGCACGACCACCTCCGCCCCCTGGACGGCGGACCTCCTCGGCGGCAACGGGCGCCGCTCCGACCGCCAGGTGATGACGGGTCCGTTCGCCCATCGGGAGGGCAAC
>NZ_JBQQCE010000892.1:0-1427 GCF_052245645.1 Streptomyces sp. KR55
CTAGTGTGATGCGCCTGAAATTGCAGGTGTAAGTCTGTAGGCTGTTTTCATGTCGCATCGGGGTCCGCGTGCTGTCGAGGTCGTGCTGTCCGAGGAGGAGCGCGCCGAGTTGTCGCGTTGGGCGGGTGGTGGGGCGGGATCTCGTCCGGCCGAGCGGGCGCGGATAGTCCTGTCTTGTGCGAATGGTGCGTCAAGTTCCCAAGTGGCGGCCGACTTGGGTGTGAACGTGGCGACGGTGCGCAAGTGGCGCTCCCGGTTCGCGGCTCACCGGCTGGCGGGCCTGGCCGACGAGCCACGGCCGGGCCGGCGCAAGCCGGACCTGGTCCTCACCGAGGCCGAGCATGCGCAGTTGACGCGCTGGGCGCGGCGGGCGAAGACCGCGCAGTTCCTGGCGCTGCGCGCGAAGATCGTGCTGCGCTGCGCGGAGGGTGGGACGAACAAACAGGTCGCCGCCGAACTCGGCATCGCGCAGGCGACGGTCAACCGCTGGAGGTCGCGGTTCATCGCGGCTCGCCTGGACGGGCTCGCGGACGAGCCGCGCCCGGGCCGACCGCCCTCGATCCTGCTTGACCAGGTCGAGGACGTGGTCATCGCGACGCTGGAGTCCACTCCGGGCGAGGACACCCACTGGTCGCGGGCCTCGATGGCCAAGCGCACCGGATTGTCGAAGTCCACCATCGGGCGGATCTGGAAGAAGTTCGACCTCAAGCCGCACCTGCAGGATGCGTTCAAGCTGTCCACCGATCCGCAGTTCGTCGACAAGGTCGTCGACGTCGTCGGCCTGTATCACAACCCGCCCGAGAAGGCGGTGGTGCTGTGCGTCGATGAGAAGAGCCAAATCCAGGCGCTGGACCGGTCCCAGCCGGTGCTGCCGATGATGCCGGGCATGCCCGAGCGCCGCACCCACGACTACCTGCGGCACGGCATCACCAGCCTGTTCGCCGCGTTCAACATCGCCGACGGCACCGTCATCGGGGAACTCCACCGCCGCCATCGGGCCATCGAGTTCAAGAAGTTCCTGGTCACCATAGACAAGGCGGTCCCCACCGGCCTCGACGTGCACCTGGTGTGTGACAACTACGCCACCCACAACACCCCCGAGATCAAGACGTGGCTGGACAAGCACCCCCGCTTCCACGTCCACTTCACCCCGACCGGCTCCTCCTGGATCAACCAGGTCGAGCGGTGGTTCGGCCTGCTGACCGACAAACTCATCCGCCGCGGCGTCCACACCTCCGTGAAGGCGCTGGAGGACGACATCAGCGCCTGGATCGAAACCTGGAACGAGAACCCCAGGCCCTTCAAGTGGACCAAGACCGCCGACGAGATCCTCAAATCCCTCGCCGACTACCTCACCAAGATCGCTACACCGGCCACCAAAAACCAGCATGAGACTTAAGCCCAGGATTTCAGGCGCATCACACTAG
>NZ_JBQQCE010000893.1:0-1427 GCF_052245645.1 Streptomyces sp. KR55
GTCGCCGAGGCGGTCGCCGCGGAGGTGGACATCGCCCCCGAGCACGTGATCGCCGAAGTCATGCCGCAGGACAAGGTCGACGCCGTCAAGCGCCTGCAGAGCGAGGGCCGTTCGGTCGCGATGGTCGGCGACGGCGTCAACGACGCCGCCGCACTCGCCCAGGCCGACCTGGGCCTGGCGATGGGAACGGGCACGGACGCCGCTATCGAGGCGGGCGACCTGACACTGGTGCGGGGTGACCTGAGGGTCGCCGTGGACGCCATCCGCCTCTCCCGCAAGACGCTGGGCACCATCAGGTCCAACCTCTTCTGGGCCTTCGCCTACAACGTCGCCGCCCTGCCGCTCGCCGCCGCCGGCCTGCTCAACCCGATGATCGCGGGCGCGGCCATGGCCTTCTCCTCGGTCTTCGTGGTCGGCAACAGCCTGCGACTGCGCGGCTTCCAGCCCACCGACCGCTGAACCGCCGACGAGGAATGGGAGACCACCGTGCCCGGATACCACGCCCAACGGGACGACATACAAGGATCGAGATCGAGGTACCCGAGCGAATCTCGTCCTCGGCTTCGACGACCAGCTGATGGCCGAATGGCTCGACCTGTCCACCGTGGTCCCGTCTCCCTCTGACTTGGCCGTGTCGCCGCCTACAGGCAGGGCCCGGCCGCCCCGCGTGCCGGCTGCACATACGCCTTGGAACCGACCTCGAAGGAGCAGCCGGTGACACCGCCCGTCCCCCAGGGCCTCTCGCCGCTGCGGTAGCGGTGGATCCTGCTGACCACTCGGCATCCGCAGGTGCGGTTCGTGTACTGGCCACCGCAATGCCCGACCGGGCACCGCAACCTGCGCATATTCGACCAAGACGGATCTGGTCGACGGTCGTCCTGCCGAAGCCCTGCTCGGCGAAGAGCTGGAACACGAATGCGGCGGCGGGAATGAATCCGGCGGGGGGCTGGTTGTACGGAGTGGTTGAAGTTTTTGTGTCTGTGTTTCACCGCACGCTCGCGAAGAACGATGTCGCGGGCGCCGCCTTCCTTCAGGGAACTGGAGAAGTCGCGTCCAGGCCGGCCCGGGGCACCGCACGGTGCGGGTCCCGTACCCAGCCCCTGCGAGGAGCAAGAAATGACTCAGGGAACCGTCAAGTGGTTCAACGCCGAGAAGGGCTTCGGCTTCATCGCCCAGGCCGACGGACCGGACGTCTTCGTGCACTACTCCGAGATCGACGGCCACGGCTTCCGTAGCCTCGAGGAGAACCAGCGCGTCGAGTTCGACGTGGTCCAAGGCCCTAAGGGCCCGCAGGCCGCACACGTCCGCGCCATCTGAGGTCCGGCGGGCGAGACCTACCGAACACCTGCAGACGAACCGGAGGGCCGGCGCCACAAGGCGCCGGCCCTCTGCATGTCCCGGACCGCTCTGCCTGGCGTCAGTTCGCC
>NZ_JBQQCE010000894.1:0-1425 GCF_052245645.1 Streptomyces sp. KR55
CTCCTGCACCAGCAGCAGGACCGAGCGGGTGTCGACCGCCCAGTGGGCGTCGCGCATCGTGGCGTCGATCGTGTCGAGGGTGCCGTCGGAGCCGCTGAGGGCGTGATTGGCGACGAGGATGTCGAGCCGTCCGCCGAGCGCCGCGGCGGCGGTGGCGATCAGCTCGGCGGGCGCGTCCGGGTCGGAGAGGTCGCCGGGCCCGGCGACGACCCGGGCGTCCGGGTCGCCGAGCGCCCCGCGCACGGAGGCGACCACGTCCTCCGGCCGGTCGGCGCCCCAGGGCATGGCGGCGTCGTGCGGCACATGGTGGTGCAGATAGACGCTTGCCCCGTACGCGGCCAGCCGCCGGGCCACGGCATGCCCGATGCCGCCTCGCCGGCTCGCCCCGGTGACAAGCGCGGTCCGGCCGCGCAGGGGCAGGGGGTCGCGGCGCAGCTCTTCGGGGGCGGGGTGCGGAAGTTTCGGCATGACGACCATGATCGGGAAGCTGCGGGCGGGGCGCACATGAATTTCCGCACCGGGCGTGTGGCGTCAGCAGCCGCAGTCCTCCGCGTCGACCGGCGCGGTCAGCGGGTCGGCGGGGCGTCGCTCGCGGCCCTGCCAGGTCTCGTACTCGAAGCCCTCGCGTACCCAGTACTCGAAGCCGCCGAGCATCTCCTTGACCTGGTAGCCGAGTTCGGCGAGGGCGAGGGCGGCCCGGGTGGCGCCGTTGCAGCCGGGGCCCCAGCAGTACGTCACGACCGGCACCGACCGGTCGAGGAGTTGCTCGGCCTGCTCCGGGATGAGCGCGGTCGGCAGGTGGATCGCGCCCGGGACGTGGCCCTGGTCCCAGGACTCGGTGGAGCGGGAGTCCACGACGACGAAGCCGACGTCGCCGCCGGCCGCGAGCGCGGCGGCCACGTCGGAGACATCGGCGTGGAAGGTGAGGCTTGCGCGGAAGTAGGCGGCGGCCTCGGCCGGGGCGGCGGGGGCGACCCGCAGGACGGGGTTGACGGCGGTCGTGCTGCTGCTCATCGCTGGCCTTCCGTTGCGGGCTTCGTCGACCGGAATCTACGCCTGGTGATCCCCTCCCTTAAGGAGCGATCCACGGCGTTCCCCTTGATCAGCCGGGGTTTCCCCTGCTATCCATCGGGGATGACCGCGTTTTCCCCGGACGCCACCGACTGGCGCATCCTCGATGTCCTGCAGCGGGAGGGCCGGGCCAGTTTCGCCGAACTGGCGCGTGCCGTCTCGATGTCCGCGAGCGCCGTCACGGAGCGGGTGCGGCGCCTGGAGGAGGCGGGGGTCATCCAGGGGTACGCGGCCGTCGTTGACCCCGAGCGGCTGGGGCTGCCGGTCCTGGCATTCGTGCGGCTGCGCTATCCGAACGGCAACTACAAGCCGTTCCACGACCTCGTCGCGGCGACCCCCGAGGTCTTGGAGGGG
>NZ_JBQQCE010000895.1:0-1422 GCF_052245645.1 Streptomyces sp. KR55
CTAGTGTGATGCGCCAGAAATCCTGAGGGTTAATAAGTAGTCTGTTGGTATGTCGCATCCGGGTCCTTCTGCTGTGGAGATCACGCTGTCCGAGGACGAGCGTGCCGAGTTGCTGCGGCGGGCGGGATTGCCGGATCGGCGTCCGGCGGAGCGGGCCCGGATCATCCTGGCGTGTGCTGAAGGCATGTCGAATGCGGGTGCTGCGCGGGCCGTTGGTGTGGCGGTCAAGACGGTGAGGAAGTGGCGCGGGGCCTTCGTCGCGGAGCGGATGGCGGGGCTCGAGGACACCGGTCATATCGGTCGGCCGAAGGCTGACCTGATTTTGAGTGAGGCTGAGCGGGATCAGCTCGCCCGGTGGGCGAGGCGGGCGAAGACGGCCCAGTATCTGGCGTTGCGGGCGAAGATCGTGCTGCGCTGCGCGGAGGGCGGAACGAACCGACAGGCCGCGGCCGACCTCGGTGTTGATGAGTCGACCGTGGAACGCTGGCGTGCCCGGTTCATCGTCAGACGTCTCGACGGCCTGTCCGACGAGCCCCGGGTGGGCCGGCCGCCCTCGATCCTGCTCGATCAGGTCGAGGACGTCGTCGTGGCAACCTTGGAGTCCACTCCGGGCAAGGACACGCACTGGTCGCGGGCCTCGATGGCCGAGCGCACCGGCCTGTCGAAATCGACCATCGGGCGGATCTGGAAGCGGTTCGACCTCAAGCCGCACCTGCAGGACTCCTTCAAGCTCTCCACCGACCCGCAGTTCGTCGCCAAGGTCGTCGATGTCGTCGGCCTGTACCACCACCCGCCCGAGAAGGCGGTGGTGCTGTGCGTGGACGAGAAGTCCCAGATCCAGGCCCTGGACCGGTCCCAGCTGGTGCTGCCGATGATGCCGGGCATGCCCGAGCGGCGTACCCATGACTACTACCGGCACGGCATCACCAGCCTGTTCGCGGCCTTCAACATCGCCGACGGCACGGTCATATCGGCGCTGCACCGCCGCCACCGGGCGATTGAGTTCAAGAAGTTCCTGGTCACGATCGACAAGGCGGTCCCAGCCGGCCTCGACGTTCATCTGGTCTGCGACAACTACGCCACCCACAACACCGCCGAGATCAGGACGTGGCTGGGCAAGCACCCCCGATTCCACGTCCACTTCACCCCGACCGGCTCCTCATGGATGAACCAAGTCGAGCGGTGGTTCGGCCTGTTGACCGACAAGCTCATCCGTCGGGGCGTCCACACGTCCGTGAAGGCCCTGGAGGACGACATCGCCGCATGGATCGACACCTGGAACGAGAACCCACGGCCCTTCACCTGGACCAAGTCCGCCGACGAGATCCTCAACTCCCTCGCCGACTACCTCACCAAGGTCGGAGCCAACAACCAGAAAACAGAGGAAAATTAACCCTCAGGATTTCTGGCGCATCACACTAG
>NZ_JBQQCE010000896.1:0-1409 GCF_052245645.1 Streptomyces sp. KR55
TCAGCAGCTGCTCGCGCCGTGCGCGAAGACGTTCCAGAACACCCATGAGGGTCTCCATCCACAGAGTTGGATGGAGACCCGGGGCTCAAGTGCCGCTCAGCCGGTCTCCGACTACACCCGTAGTTTACCCGCGGCGACGCTGCTCACGCCGGTCTGCGCGACGCTCAGACGGCGACCGCAACACCCGCGCGGGCATGGCCACCTGTACCGGGCACATCGCATCCTCCACCGCCCGGTACAGCGGCGTGCGCCGGTCGCGCTCCTCGGCGAGCACGGCCGCCAACTCCGTCAGCCGAGGCCGCATGTCGTCGGGGCACTCGGCGAGCCGCTCACCGAGCACCGCCAGGCCGGCGGCCAACTGACGGTCGGTCCACTCATCGGCAGGCATCTCGAACAGGCCCGGGGCGTAGTCGTGGCTGCGGTCGTCGTCATGCATGGCGTACTCCTCCATGATCGCGGGTGGCATTCGGGCCGGGGGGAGAAAAATGAAAGCTGGGCGCGGGGTTGAGAAGATGATCTCTCGAAAAACTCGCTGACCTGCGACGACGAGTCGTCAGGCGGCGGTGCGGCAGTCGAGGCAGAGGGGTGATCCTTCGGCGTTCCACTGAGGGCGGGTGCAGTGTGCGCACGGAGTCTTGGGTCGGGCGTCAGTAGAGAGTGGGTGCATTTCAGCGTCCGCAGCGTCCGCAGCGTCCGCACGCTGATGTTCGCGCCGGTCAGGCAGGGTGAGGACGCCGGACGCTGCGGAGCGGGCAGCGTCCGGTGCAGCGTCCGCAGCGTCCGGTGCCCCCGGGTTGCGGACGCTAGCGTCCACCCCCCAGCGTCCACCCTGTTTGCCCTGGTCAGACCCCGTGTCCTGGCCTGTTGCGGACGCTGCGGACGCTGTTTCGTACCTTCTCTCTGGAAGTGCGGTCAGGTGGTACAGGCGCTTGCGTTTGGCGTCCGGGGTGCGCTTGCTGTCGTCCACCTCGATGCCGATGGTCCGCAGCACCGGGGCGAGCCGCTTCAACTGCCCGCCGGCGCGGGTCGCGTCCTTCGGCCACTTCCGCGGCAGCTTGTCCGGGGCGGGTACCCGCTCCAGCAACTCGGAGGTGGTCAGGGTGAGTCCGTCGGCGCCCGCGCGGTCGACGAGGGCGACGACGGCCTGGGCGAACGGCTCGCCGTCGAGAACATCGGCGACGGCGTCGCGGGCGGTGGCCTTGTAGCTGTCGAGGGTGTTCCAGCCCTGCACCTTGTCGACGGCGGCCAGGACGCGCGCGAAGTCGGCCATGCGGGGACGCTCGGCCAGCTGCACGTCGGGCAGGGCGCGCAGCACGTCGGCGAGCAGATCGAACAGGGAGGCCAGGATGGACGCGTGCGCGTCGGCGTAGGCGGCGTCCAACTCGGCTTCCTCGCGGCGCCGGCGGTCC
>NZ_JBQQCE010000897.1:0-1400 GCF_052245645.1 Streptomyces sp. KR55
GTCCTGGAACAGCCGGCGCATGTCACCGAGGTGCGCGATCGGCACGCCGACCCGGCCCACCTCGCCGCGGGCGAGGATGTGGTCGGAGTCGTAACCGGTCTGCGTCGGCAGGTCGAACGCCACCGACAGACCCGTCTGCCCCTTGGCGAGATTGCGCCGGTACAGCTCGTTGGACGCCTCGGCCGTGGAGTGACCGGCGTAGGTCCGCATGAGCCACGGCCGGTCCTTCTGACGCTCAGTCATGCAACGCCCCTCAGATGTTCCGGAAGCGGTTGATGGCGTCGACGTGCTTGGCGCGCATCTCCTCGTCGCGCACGCCGAGACCCTCCTCGGGGGCCAGGCAGAGCACGCCGACCTTGCCCTGGTGGAGGTTGCGGTGCACGTCGTACGCGGCCTGGCCGGTCTCCTCCAGGGAGTAGACCTTCGACAGCGTCGGGTGGATCTTGCCCTTGGCGATCAGCCGGTTGGCCTCCCATGCCTCGCGGTAGTTGGCGAAGTGCGAGCCGATGATGCGCTTCAGGGACATCCACAGGTAGCGGTTGTCGTACTCGTGGTTGTAGCCGGAGGTGGAGGCGCAGGTGACGATCGTGCCGCCCTTGCGCGTCACGTACACCGACGCGCCGAAGGTCTCGCGGCCGGGGTGCTCGAAGACGATGTCGACGTCCTCGCCGCCGGTGAGTTCGCGGATGCGCTTGCCGAAGCGCTTCCACTCCTTGGGGTCCTGGGTGTGCTCGTCCTTCCAGAACTTGTAGTCCTCGGCGGTGCGGTCGATGATCGCCTCGGCGCCCATCGCGCGGCAGATCTCCGCCTTCTGCGGCGAGGAGACGACACAGATCGGGTTGGCGCCGCCCGCGAGGGCGAACTGCGTGGCGTACGAGCCGAGACCACCGCTCGCGCCCCAGATGAGGACGTTGTCGCCCTGCTTCATGCCGGCGCCGTTGCGGGAGACCAGCTGCCGGTACGCCGTGGAGTTCACGAGCCCGGGGGCCGCGGCCTCCTCCCAGCTCAGGTGCTGGGGCTTGGGCATCAGCTGGTTGGACTTGACCAGGGCGATCTCGGCGAGGCCGCCGAAGTTGGTCTCGAAGCCCCAGATGCGCTGCTCGGGGTCGAGCATCGTGTCGTTGTGGCCGTCGCTGGACTCCAGCTCGACCGACAGACAGTGCGCGACGACCTCGTCGCCCGGCTGCCAGGCGTTGACGCCGGGGCCGGTGCGCAGGACGACGCCCGCGAGGTCGGAGCCGATGATGTGGTACGGCAGGTCGTGGCGCTTGGTGAGCTCGCTGAGCTTGCCGTAGCGCTCCAGGAACCCGAACGTCGGCAGCGGCTCGAAGATCGAGGTCCACACCGAGTTGTAGTTGACCGAGGAGGCCATGACGGCCACCAGGGCCTCGCCCGGGCCG
>NZ_JBQQCE010000898.1:0-1396 GCF_052245645.1 Streptomyces sp. KR55
CGTCCGGATCCGGCCAGGATCAACCAGCTCCCGGCACCGCCCCCGTGGCGCACCTTCGACGCCCCGGTCGTGCCGTACGACGTCCCGAGCCTCGACTCCTCCACCCGCCGCAGGCTCGGCGCCGGCGCCGTACCCCTGCCCGTCCAGGGCGACAGGACCCTCGAACTCGTCAACGCCGCCCTCTACCTGAGGCGCCCCCTGCTCGTCACCGGCGAGCCCGGCGTGGGCAAGTCGACGCTGGCGCACTCCGTCGCGTACGAACTCGGACTCGGCCGGGTCCTGGAGTGGCCCATCGTGAGCCGCAGCGAACTGCGGGACGGGCTCTACACGTACGACGCCATCGGCCGCCTCCAGGACGCCCAGCTCCGGCGTGCCGCCCAGGACGGGGCCGCGGTGTCCGGACCGGAGTCCGAGGACATCGGCCGGTACATCAAACTCGGTCCGCTCGGCACCGCGCTGCTCGCCGCCGACCGGCCCCGCGTCCTGCTCATCGACGAGCTGGACAAGAGCGACATCGACCTGCCGAACGACCTGCTGAACGTGCTGGAGGAAGGCAGGTTCGCCATCCCCGAGCTGGAGCGGATCGCCGACCGGACACCGGTGGTGGAGGTGCTCACCGACGACGGGCAGAAGGTCGCCGTGACGGGCGGTCAGGTGCGCTGCCGGGCCTTTCCGTTCGTCGTGCTGACCAGCAACCAGGAGCGCGAGTTCCCGGCGCCCCTGCTGCGCCGCTGCATCCCGCTCGATCTCCAGGCCCCGCGCAACGAGGGCCTCGCCGCACTCGTCCAGGCGCACTTCGGTGAGAACGCGCACGAAATCCACCGCGACATCCTCGACCAGTTCGTCGAGGCCGAGGCGGACGGTGCGCTGCGCCCCACCGACCAGCTCCTCAACGCCATCTTCCTCGCCGTGCACGCCGCCCGGGACGCGGTCCGGCGCGAGGAGATCTCGGCGCTGCTGATGCAGCCCCTGGACCGCGGGCCCAGGTAGCCGATGTCCGCACCGGCTCCCGGCACCCCGGCCGACGCCGTGAGCGAGGTGCTCACGGCGCTGGTCGCGCGTCTGCGCGACGCGGGTCTCGCCCCGGACGTCGAGGAGCTGGCGGACGCACTGTGGCTGGCCCGCCGGCTGCCGGCACCGGCGCGGCAGGAGCCGGACCGCACGACACCCACCGCACCCGGCGCACCCCACGGACCCGCGGACGGCCTCCCGTCCCTGCCGACCGCCCCGCACACCTCGGCCGGCACGCCCGAGGAGCAACGGCCCGACAGCGTCCGGATGTTCGCCCCGGGCTCCGGAGGTGAGGAGACCGGCGCCCGGATGACCCCCGTCCGCGTCCCCGCCGCCCCCGCCCTGCCCGAACCCCTCGCCCTGCAACGCGGGTTACGCCCCCTCC
>NZ_JBQQCE010000899.1:0-1395 GCF_052245645.1 Streptomyces sp. KR55
GACGTCGGAGATGTTGACCATGAGGGAGCCTTTCGATGAGTGATGTGATGGCGGACGGGCGTCCGCTGTTGAGAGCAACCGTCTGTTGGGCGGTGCGGGTTGGGGGGTGGTGTCCCGGGAGGGGCGGCTCGTGACCGGGCCCCTCCCGGGAGGTCAGAGGGAGAAGCAGGGGTCGAAGACCGTGCTCTCGGTTTCCGGGGCCAGGCCGCGTCGGGCACGCCACTGGCGGTGCTGCTCCGACTCGGCGACAGCCTGGCCGAGCAACTCGGCCTGGCGGGCGCCCGACAGGCCCGTGCGAGGCGTGGCCTGGTAGCCGCCGAAGTGCGCGACCGGGCTCCAGGCGGGGCTGATGGGCGGCAGTTCCTCGTCGAGGCCCTCGTACTCGGCGGCGGCGTAGACGATCCGGCCGCCGACGACCGTCAGCAGGGACTCGATGTGCGCGATGTCCGGCTCGGGCACGGTGAAGTAGTCCTCCGACAGGACCGCGAGGTCACCGAGGCAGCCCGGCTTGAGCACGCCCTTGACGGCGTCTTCGCCGGTCAGCGCGGCACCCGCCTCGGTGAACATCGCCAGTGCGGTCTGCCGGTCGACACGGTTCTCCGGCGGGCGGACGACCAGGTCGCCGACGGTCCGGCCGGAGATCAGCCAGTGCAGGGCGATCCAGGGGTTGTACGTGGAGACCCGGGTGGCGTCGGTGCCGGCGCCGACGGTCAGGCCGCGCTCCAGCATGGCCCGGATCGGCGGCGCGTCCGCGGCCGCACCGGGGCCGTAGCGGCGCAGGAACGCCTCACCCTGGAAGGACAGCCGGTTCTGCACCGACATGGCGCCGCCGAGAGCGGCGATACGGTCGAGGCTGTCGGCGGAGACGGTCTCCGCATGGTCGAACAGCCACCGGTTCCCGGCCGGGAAAAGTCCTTCCGCGGCGAGTTTCTCGAAGACCGCGAGATCGCGGCGGATGGTCTCGTCATAGGTGGCGTGCAGGCGGAATCCCCAGCCGTTCTCCATGAGGAGTCGCACGGCCTTCTCGAATTCCGCTTCGTAGTCGGGGGCGAGTTCCGGGCGCGGTTGGGTGAAGTTCTCGAAATCCGCTGCCGCCCAGGTGAGGTTCTCCCCGGCGCCGTTGAGGCGCAGCCATTCGTCGCCGTCCTCGGGGCGGGCCATTTCGATCCAACGGGCGAGGTCGTCGATTTCCTGGCCGGCGGTCTGCGGGAAGAGATGATAGGCGATACGCAGCGACAGTTGGCCGGCCTTGGCCAGTTCGACGACGGTGCTGTAGTTGTCGGGGAAGTTCTGGAATCCCCCGGCCGCGTCGATCGCCGACGTGAGCCCGAACCTGTTCAGCTCCCGCAGGAAATAACGGGTGGAGGTCTTCTTGTCCTCACCCTCCAGCGCCGG
>NZ_JBQQCE010000009.1:0-50057 GCF_052245645.1 Streptomyces sp. KR55
CTCGCCCCGGAGCCGAGGCTGTGCTCGCCACCCAGCTGGGAGGCGTCGAGCTTCATCCAGCTCTTGCCGTCCATCTGCTCGGTCATCGACTCACCGCCGATGTACAGCGTCTTGCCGACCAGGCGCATCTCCACCGGGCCGGTCATCTCCGGGTCGTCGGGCACGGTGATCTTCATGCTCATGGCCTGCGGCTTCATGCTCATCGCCGCCTCGGCCTCGACCCGGCCGTCGCCGGGGACCTCGCCCTTCATCCGGTAGCGGAGGGAGGTGATGTCCTCCGTCTTCTCCGCCGCCCTGGCGACAGCCGCGGCGGGCGTCATGGCCGGCGCCTGCTCGGTACCACAGCCGACCGCACCGCCGAGGACCAGTGCCGCGAGCCCGGCTCCCGCCACCCCGCCCCGCGTACGTACAGAAAGACCCATCGATTCCCCCCAAGGAACACATGGCCGATTCTCAACAGGGCTGGAGCCTATCCCAGGGGCCCCGGGAGGTCCCCCGAATTCCCTGGGCCACAGGAGGGCTCACCCGGGCTTCAGCAGGTCCTTGACGTCCTGGGTGTCGGCGGCCGGGGGTTCCTCGGCGGTGACCTCGGCGCCGTAGTCGCTGTAGTAGGCGGTCTGGGTGAGCTCGCCGCTCGTCATGCGGCCCTTCTCGACCTTCTTGACCAGCAGGTCCCGGTCGTTGACCCATATGTCGACGGTCTGTGTGGTGACACCGGCGTCGCCGACGTCGACCGTGCCGGAGTAGTGCGTGGTGCGCTCGCCACGTATCCGTTCCTCGCCGACCGTGCGCACGTCGTCCGATTCCAGCAGCAGCCGTACCGACTCGTCGGGGGTGGTCTGCCGCAGCTGCTTCTCGAGGTACGCGCCGGAGCTGCCGGCCAGCTGCTCCAGGTCGTCGTACGCGTACTTCAGCCAGTGTCTGCCGCCCGCCTGCGCGGCGAACTCGTCGCCCATGCGGGCGTAGTAGGCGTCGGGCAGATAGCGGGCCTCCATCGACGCGCTGCCGAGGCGGCGCATCGTGTCGGCCATCGTGCCGCCGGTGTAGGTGATCGTCAGGGTGCCGGTGATGTCGTCGCCCCAGCCGAGGACGCCGTCGGCGGTCATGGACATCATCGTGCCCATGGTCGTGGTGGACTCGACGCGGGCGGAGTCGGCCCGGTCGGTGGACCGCTCGGCGGAGCGCAGCTCGGCCATCGGGCGGGCCTGGGCGACACCGGTCGCGCTGTCGCGGGTCGGGCTGTCGTCCGGGGCGGGGCGGCCGGCGGGGTCCGTTGAGGTGCAGGCAGCCATGCCGGTCAGCGCGGTCGCCGCCGCGATCGCGAGGGCCACGCGGCGCACGCCGGTGCGCAGGCTGGTGCTCGTCATTCGTCCCCCCTGTGCGAGATGCGAGTCCCGTCCAAGAACGCTAACCCAGGGCACTGACAGCCGTGCCCGGTAGCGGAAAGGGAACGGGCCCCGCACCTCGGAAGGTGCGGGGCCCGTGACCGGTTGGGGTGAGCCTGAGGGCTCAGACCGCAGCCGGGTCCTCCTCGACGAGGAGGTTGCGGGTGCGGTTCGGGTCGACCGGGATGCCGGGGCCCATCGTGGTGGTGATGGCGGCCTTCTTGATGTAGCGACCCTTGGCGGCGGACGGCTTCAGACGGAGGATCTCCTCCAGCGCGGCGCCGTAGTTCTCCACCAGCTTGGTGTCGTCGAACGACGCCTTGCCGATGATGAAGTGCAGGTTCGAGTGCTTGTCGACGCGGAACTCGATCTTGCCGCCCTTGATCTCGGTCACGGCCTTGGCCACGTCCGGGGTCACGGTGCCGGTCTTCGGGTTCGGCATCAGACCACGCGGGCCGAGGACACGGCCGAGGCGGCCGACCTTGCCCATGAGGTCCGGGGTGGCGACGACGGCGTCGAAGTCCAGACGGCCCTTCGACACCTCGTCGATCAGCTCGTCGGCGCCGACGATGTCGGCGCCCGCGGCACGAGCGGCCTCGGCACGGTCACCGGTCGCGAAGACCAGGACCCGGGCGGTCTTACCGGTGCCGTGCGGGAGGTTCACGGTGCCACGGACCATCTGGTCGGCCTTGCGCGGGTCGACACCCAGACGGAAGGCGACCTCGACGGTGCCGTCGAACTTGGTCGTGGAGGTCTCCTTGGCGAGACGGACGGCCTCGAGCGGGGCGTACAGCTTTTCCCGGTCGACCTTGGCGTCCGCAGCGCGGAGAGACTTGCTGCGCTTGCTCACTACTGCTCCTGGGGATTCTTAGGAGTCGTGGTCCGGGCCGAGCAGGCCCTGCCACTTCTGCTTCGGGGAGGTTGGGGCTCAGCCCTCGACCGTGACGCCCATGGAACGGGCGGTGCCGGCGATGATCTTCTCGGCGGCGTCCAGGTCGTTGGCGTTGAGGTCGGGCATCTTGGTGGTGGCGATCTCGCGGACCTGGTCGCGGGTGATCTTCGCGACCTTGGTCTTGTGCGGCTCGCCGGAGCCCTTCTCCACACCCGCGGCCTTGAGGATCATCTTGGCGGCCGGCGGGGTCTTGGTCACGAAGGTGAAGGAACGGTCCTCGTAGACCGTGATCTCCACCGGGATGACCCAGCCACGCTGCGACTCGGTCGCGGCGTTGTAGGCCTTGCAGAACTCCATGATGTTGACGCCGTGCTGACCCAGCGCGGGGCCGACCGGCGGAGCCGGGTTGGCGGCACCGGCCTGGATCTGGAGCTTGATGAGCCCCGTGACCTTCTTCTTCTTGGGAGGCATGCTCTCTCCGGGTCCTTAGTGAGAGTTTTTCAGCCGTCCGGTCCGGATCATCCGGATGGAGGCATACCGCACAACGATAACGGGTCGGTGTGCAGGTTCTGAAATCGATCAGGTCACAGGGGGTTCGGCGGCCCTCGCGCGACGCAGTTTGACCGTCCAGGCGACGGCGCCGGACAGCGAGGTCAACGCCAGGAGGCCGGTGAAGACGGCCTGGTAGCGGGTCTCGCGGACGCTCACCTGGTGCGCGAGCACGACACGCTGCGGATCGTCGGCACGGTAGACGATGTCGACGCGCTCGCCGTCGAGCCGGCGCCTGGCACTCGTACCGACCGGCAGCGAGGCCACGACCCGCTCCCCGCCGGCCTGGAACTCCACCCGGCAGTTGCCCGGCCTGCACGAGCCCGAACCGGTGCGGAGCGTGCCGACGCCCTGCGTCCCGTTCGCCGCCAGGTCGGCGACCAGCCGGCTCATGGGCAGCATCACGAACACGGTCACCGCACCGAAGACCAGCGCGAACAGCAGACACACAACCCGGAACACACGGGCCTGGGTGGTAGGCCGCATGGGTTCCGGGTTGCCCGCCAGCCATTCCGCACCGGACGGTACGGCCGGCACAGAGGTCAGTTCTTCTGGATCTGGTCGAAGGAGAGCTCGACCGGGGTCTCCCGGCCGAAGATCTCCACCAGGCCCTTGACCTTCTTGGAGTCGGCGTTGATCTCGTTGATCGTGGCCTGGAGCGTGGCGAACGGGCCGTCGGTGACGGTGACCGAGTCGCCGACCTCGAAGTCCAGCACCTGGACCTCGACCTTGCGCTGCGGCGCCGGCTTGCCCTCGGCCTCGGCGGCCTCGCGGGCGGCCTTCTCCTCCGCCTCCGGGGCGAGCATCTTGACGATCTCGTCCAGGGTCAGCGGGTACGGGTCATAGGCGTTGCCGACGAAGCCGGTGACGCCCGGCGTGTTGCGGACGACGCCCCAGGACTCGTTCGTCAGGTCCATGCGCACCAGGACGTACCCGGGGAGCTTGTTCTGGCGGATGGTCTTGCGGTCGCCGTTCTTGATCTGGACGACCTCTTCCTGCGGCACCTCGGCCTGGAAGATGTAGTCCTCGACGTTCAGCGAGACGGCGCGCTGCTCCAGGTTGGTCTTCACGCGGTTCTCGTAGCCGGCGTAGGTGTGGATGACGTACCACTCGCCGGGCAGGGTGCGCAGTTCCTCGCGGAGCTTCTCCACGGGGTCGAGCTCGGACTCGGGCTCCCCCTCGCCCTCCTCGGAGGGCTCCTCCTCGACGTGCACGGCGGCTTCCTCCGCGGGCTCGTCCGCGGCGGCGTCGGCAGCCTCAGCCTCATCCAGGTCCTCGTCCGCACCCTCGACGATGTCGAGCTCGTCTTCCACGGACTCGACCGGCTCGATGGCGTCGTTCACGTTCGGGTCAGACACGGTGGCTGCTTCTTCCTGGATACATAGGGGTGGAACGCGCGAAAGGGGCGCCCGTGACGGCGCCCTTCGCTCTTGGCTCAGCCGAAGACGTACTTGGCGGCGTGGTCGAGCCCATAGTCAATCACGGTCACCAGGCCGATCATGATGACGACGAAGATGATCACGACGGTCGTGTACGTCGTCAGCTGGTTGCGCGAGGGCCAGACGACCTTGCGGAGCTCCGCGACGATCTGCCGGTAGAAGAGCGCAAGGCGCTTCAGCGGGCCCTTCTTGGCGCGCTTGCCGCCCTTACGGGTCTTCTTCTGGGACTCCGGCGCCTCGTCCTGGGCATCAGGCGTGTCGAGGGAGCCCACGGCGTCCGTCATTCGTCCTCACCTGATCCCGGGTCGTGGCCGTGCCGCGCCCGGTCTGAGCCGCACGGCGGTGCATTGCTGTACGTACCTGCGCACACATCCTGGCGGTGTGTGTAGCAGGGCCGGAGGGACTTGAACCCCCAACCGCTGGTTTTGGAGACCAGTGCTCTACCAATTGAGCTACGACCCTTTGTCTGCCCACCAACGTACCGCATACGACCGGGTGCTCGGTGTGCACCTGGTGTGTGCGGGCTGCTGTGGGCCAACGAGGTGAGAGTGTACGTGGTCCTGAGCCGGTCGTCGAACAGAAAGTGCCCGTAGGGGGCTTGGCGGATGGAAGACGGGTGGCAGAAGGGTGGTGGACGGCCGGAAGATCTCCGGCGGGGTCGGCCGGAGATCGCCGGTGGATCCTCCAAGGTCAGGCGCCCCGGGCCGGCCGGGCTCCGGAAGATCGCCCAGGCCATCCCACCCGTCCGCACTGTTGTTCAGGTGTTGACCCCCTGCCGTTCAGTCCGTGAAACCCATGTGCCGGGCTCGTTTCCGGTCTGGAACGATGAGGTACATGAGCGCTGCAACCCCTCCCACCGAGCGCCGGGTCTCCGCCCGCATCGGCGCGATCTCCGAGTCCGCCACCCTCGCCGTGGACGCCAAGGCCAAGGCCCTGAAGGCCGCCGGGCGTCCGGTGATCGGCTTCGGCGCCGGCGAGCCCGACTTCCCGACTCCGGGCTACATCGTCGAGGCCGCGATCGAGGCCTGCAAGAACCCCAAGTACCACCGCTACACACCGGCCGGCGGCCTGCCCGAGCTGAAGGCCGCGATCGCCGTGAAGACGCTGCGCGACTCGGGCTACGAGGTCGACGCCTCGCAGATCCTCGTCACCAACGGCGGCAAGCAGGCCATCTACGAGGCGTTCGCCGCGATCCTCGACCCGGGTGACGAGGTCATCGTCCCGGCGCCGTACTGGACGACGTACCCGGAGTCGATCCGGCTGGCCGGCGGTGTCCCGGTCGAGGTCGTCGCCGATGAGACGACCGGCTACCGCGTCAGCGTGGAGCAGCTGGAGGCGGCCCGCACCGAGAAGACCAAGGTCGTGCTGTTCGTCTCCCCGTCGAACCCGACGGGCGCCGTGTACAGCGAGGCCGAGACCGAGGCGATCGGCCGCTGGGCCGTCGAGCACGGTCTGTGGGTGCTGACCGACGAGATCTACGAGCACCTGGTCTACGGCGACGCGACCTCCGCGTCGCTGCCGGCGGTCCTGCCGGAGCTGCGCGACAAGTGCATCGTGGTCAACGGCGTCGCGAAGACGTACGCGATGACGGGCTGGCGCGTGGGCTGGATCATCGGCCCGAAGGACGTGGTCAAGGCCGCGACGAACCTCCAGTCGCACGCCACGTCGAACGTCTCGAACGTGGCGCAGGTGGCCGCGCTGGCCGCCGTCTCCGGCGATCTGGACGCCGTGGCGAAGATGCGCGAGGCCTTCGACCGGCGCCGCAGGACCATCGTGCGGATGCTGAACGAGATCGACGGTGTGGTGTGCCCGGAGCCCGAGGGCGCCTTCTACGCCTACCCGTCGGTGAAGGCGCTGCTCGGCAAGGAGATCCGCGGCAAGCGTCCGCAGGACACGGTCGAGCTGGCCGCGCTGATCCTGGAGGAGGCCGAGGTCGCGGTGGTTCCGGGCGAGGCCTTCGGCACGCCGGGCTATCTGCGGCTGTCGTACGCCCTGGGTGACGAGGACCTCGTCGAGGGCGTGAGCCGGATCCAGAAGCTGCTGGCAGAGGCGCGCGACTGACGTTACCGGGCTTCATGCGCGCGTGGCGGGCCGTTTCCCCTGTGGGGAGGCGGCCCGTTTCTTCGTGCGAGCAAGACCACTCAAGGGGAAAGCGCTACCGGGACGGCAGGGCCGTACGGCAGGATCCTGGGATGGAACGTGTACGTGATGTCTCCGCCCTCCCGAAGGCCCATCTGCACCTGCACTTCACCGGGTCGATGCGATCCGCCACTCTGCTGGAACTCGCCGACAAGCACGGGGTGCGACTGCCCGACGTGCTGACCGAGGCCCTGGTCAGCGGGGAGCCGCCGAAGCTGCGGGCGACGGACGAGCGGGGCTGGTTCCGCTTCCAGCGGTTGTACGACGCGGCCCGCTCGTGCCTCAGGGAGCCGGAGGACATCCAGCGGCTGGTGCGGGAGGCGGCGGAGGAGGACCTGAAGGACGGCTCGGGCTGGCTGGAAATCCAGGTGGATCCGACGTCGTACGCCCCCCGTCTGGGTGGTCTGATCCCCGCGCTGGAGGTCATCCTGGACGCGGTGGACACGGCGGTGCGGGAGACCGGGCTCGGCATGCGGGTCCTGGTGGCCGCGAACCGTATGAAGCACCCGCTGGACGCCCGTACGCTGGCCCGGCTGGCGGTCCGCTATGCCGACCGGGGCGTGGTCGGCTTCGGCCTCTCGAACGACGAACGGCGGGGCATGGCACGGGACTTCGACCGGGCCTTCGCCATCGCCCGGGACGGCGGTCTGCTCTCGGCCCCGCACGGTGGCGAGCTGACGGGCCCGGCCTCGGTCCGCGACTGCCTGGACGACCTGCACGCCAACCGGGTGGGTCACGGCGTGCGGGCGGCCGAGGATCCACGGCTCCTGAAGCGCCTGGCCGACCGGGGCGTCACCTGTGAGGTGTGTCCGGCGTCGAACGTGGCGCTCGGCGTGTACGACAAACCGGAGGACGTCCCGCTGCGCACCCTTTTCGAGGCGGGCGTACCCATGGCGCTGGGCGCCGACGACCCTCTGCTCTTCGGCTCCCGTCTGGCGGCGCAGTACGAGCTCGCCCGGGAACATCACGGCTTCAGCGACGCGGAGCTGGCGGAACTGGCACGCCAGTCGGTACGGGCTTCGGCGGCACCGGAGGACGTGCAGGCGAAGCTGCTGGCGGGCGTGGACGACTGGCTGACCGCCTGAGCTTGTTCCGCAGGCGCGAACGGGCCGGCGCTCAGCCCGCGATCCCGGCTTCCCGCAACCGGGCCGCCCTAGAGGCTGACGCCGACCGTCACCGGTTCGTTGACCAGCGTGATGCCGAACGCCTCATGGACTCCGGCGACGACCTCGCGGGCCAGCGCCAGCAGATCCTCCGTGGTGGCGTCGCCTCGGTTGGTGAGAGCGAGGGTGTGCTTGGTGGAGATACGGGCCGGGCCCGCGCCGTAGCCCTTGGTGAAGCCCGCCTTGTCGATCAGCCAGGCCGCGGAGGTCTTGGTGTGCCCCTCCCCCGCCGGATAGGCGGGCGGCTCGACACCGTCGCCGAGCCGCTCCCGCACGCGCGCGTGGAACGCGGCGAACCCCGCGTCGGTCAGGATCGGGTTGGTGAAGAAGGAGCCGGCCGACCAGGTGTCGTGGTCCTCGGGGTCCAGGACCATGCCCTTTCCGGCGCGCAGCTTCAGCACGGCCTCGCGGGCGTCGCCGAGCGGGACGCGGTCGCCGGGCTCGACGCCCAGGACGCGTGCGGTCTCGGCGTACTTCAGCGGCGCCGACAGCCCGCCCGCGTCCTCCAGCTCGAAGCGGACGCGCAGGACGACGTACCGCTCGGGGTCGGCCTTGAAGCGGCTGTGCCGGTAGGAGAAGGCGCACTCGGCGTTGGTCAGGGTGACCGTCTCGCCCGCCCGGCGGTCGTAGGCGATGACCTCGGTGATCGTCGAGGAAACCTCCTGGCCGTACGCCCCGACGTTCTGGATCGGCGTCGCGCCCGCCGAGCCGGGGATGCCGGCCAGGCACTCGATGCCCGCGAGTCCGGCCTCGACCGTGCGGGCAACGGCGTCGGTCCACACCTCGCCGGCGGCGAGCTCCAGCCGCGTGCCGGTGAGTTCGAAGCCGCGCGTGGCGATGCGCAGGGCGGTGCCGTCGAACCCCTTGTCCGAGATGACCAGGTTCGAACCGCCGCCGATGAGCAGCAGCGGCGTACCCGCGGAGTCGGCCTCGCGGACGGCGTCGATCACTTCGGCGTCCGTCGTCGCGGTGACCAGCCGGGTCGCGGGGCCGCCCAGCCGGAGGGTGGTCAGCGGGGCGAGAGGGGCGTCGTGGAGTTCCTGCACGCGCTCAAGACTACGAGACGGCACTGACAGCCCGGCGCCCCTGCCTCTCGCCTCGCCCGCCCCGCTCAGGCCAGCCGCACGACCGCCCGCGACATCCCGAGCACCTTCTGCCCGTCGCTGGTGGCCGTCAGGTCCACCCGTACGGTGCTGTCGTCGAGCTTGGCCGCGACCTTGCCCGAGACCTCGATCACGGCCCCCTTGTCGTCGTTCGGGACGACGACGGGCTTGGTGAAGCGGACGCCGTACTCGACGACCGCTCCCGGATCACCGGTCCAGTCGGTGACCACGCGGATCGCCTCGGCCATGGTGAACATGCCGTGCGCGATGACGTCCGGCAGTCCGACTTCCTTGGCGAACTTCTCGTTCCAGTGGATCGGGTTGAAGTCCCCGGAGGCCCCCGCGTACTGGACGAGGGTGGCGCGCGTCACGGGGAAGCTCTGCGCGGGCAGTTCGGTGCCGACCTCGACGTCGGCGTATGCGATCTTGGCGGTCATCTGCTCACGCCTCCTCGGCCGCGCGGGCCACCAGCTTGGTCCAGGCGGTGACGACGTGCTCGCCGGCCTCGTCGTGCACCTCGCCGCGGATCTCCAGGACGTCGTTCCCCGCGAGGGACTTGATCGACTCGATGGTCGAGGTGACCGTCAGCCGGTCACCGGCCCGCACCGGACGGCCGTAGGCGAACTTCTGGTCGCCGTGCACGACCCGGCTGTAGTCCAGGCCGAGCTGCGGGTCGGCGACGACCTGGCCCGCAGCCTTGAAGCTGATCGCGAACACAAAGGTCGGCGGGGCGATCACATCGGGGTAACCGAGGGCCTTGGCGGCCTCCGGGTCCGTGTAGGCCGGGTTGGCGTCACCCACCGCCTCCGCGAACTCACGGATCTTCTCCCGGCCCACCTCATAGGGCTCGGTGGGCGGGTAGGTCCGCCCCACGAAGGACTGGTCGAGCGCCATGGCTCGGCACCTCCTGGTGTCTGCTGTGGTTGACCGGTGGACGACGGCCTTCTTACGGCGTCCGCTTGCGGGCACCGTGCCCGGTCAACCGTATAAAAGGGGGCTGTGCCCGATTGCGCTCGACGCCACGCTGGCCGAAAGGGTGACCGAAAAGCCGCGAGGCCACCCCCTCGAACTGCGGGGTGGCCTCGTGGCAAAGATCTGAAAGATCTGAATCTTCGAGATGTACGAGCCTGGTCAGCGCGTCTCGCGGTGCGCCGTGTGCGCGTTGCAGCGCGGGCAGTGCTTCTTCATCTCGAGACGGTCCGGGTTGTTACGCCGGTTCTTCTTGGTGATGTAGTTCCGCTCCTTGCACTCCACGCAGGCCAGCGTGATCTTCGGGCGGACGTCGGTGGCAGCCACGTGAGTGCTCCTTGACGAACGGGTAGGTTAGTTCAACGCAAGAAAGAGTAGCCGATCGAAGGACCGACCCCGCAATCGGCTACTGTCAGTAGCGGTGACCGGACTTGAACCGGTGACACAGCGATTATGAGCCGCTTGCTCTACCGACTGAGCTACACCGCTGCGGTGTGATCAGGCCCCGTCTTGCGACGGGAACCCCTCACACCAGAGCCCCAAAACGGAATCGAACCGTTGACCTTCTCCTTACCATGGAGACGCTCTGCCGACTGAGCTATTGGGGCGAGCGATGAAGACATTACACGCTCGGCCGCCGTTCACCCAAATCCGTTTCCCGGCCCCAGCCCCGCCGCGAAAACGGATCTCTCAGCAGCCCAGCGAGCCCTCTCCCGCACTGCTCAGGTTCGGCGGGCCACACCGGTACGACTTTTACGCTCCTCCCCGCCGGGGACCGACCGCCGTCCTAGGCTCGACTCACTCTGCGTGATCTTGGCCACATACGCACCCCGTGCCGCACATCACGAGCCCTGATCCCCTGAGCCCCCCGAGCCCCCCGAGCCCCTGGAACGCGATGCCCGACAGCCAGCCGCAGCCGCCCGACCCCTCGTCGTCCCCGTCGGACCCGGGGCAGCACGCCGCGGCCTCCCTGCTGCTGTGCGGGGCGCGGCTCACCGACGGCCGGACCGTGGACGTCCGGGTGGGCGGCGGGCGGATCGAGGCGGTCGGTACGGCCGGCAGCCTGGGCAGTGCCCGCGGCCGCTGTGCGCGCGTGGACCTCGGCGGGTATCTCCTCCTGCCTGCCCCGGCCGAACCCCACGCTCACGCGGACACCGCGCTGTCCGCCGACGGCGGCCCGGTCTCGTACGAACCCGAGGACATCCAGCGCCGGGCCACGGAGGCCGCCCTGCTGCAACTCGGGCACGGGGCGACCGCGCTGCGGGCACATGTGCGTGTGGGCGACGTTCAGGGGCTCGGCGCACTGACCGCCGTCCTTCAGGCACGTCGTTCACTGCGCGGGCTCGCCGCGCTGGCGGCGGTCGCGGTGCCGCGGGTGCTGACCGGGGTGGCCGGGGCCGACGGGCTCGCCATGATGCGGGACGCAGTGAAGATGGGGGCCTCTGTGGTGGGGGGTTGCCCGGATCTCGATCCCGATCCGACGGGCTATGTCGAGACGGTCCTGGAGCTCGCCTCCGAACACGGCTGCCCTGTCGACCTGCACACCGACGCCACCGACCCGGCACGCCTCGCCCGCCTCGCCGCGATGGCCGGCGGGCTGCGCCCCGGCGTGACGATCGGCCCGTGCGGCGGCCTCGGCCGACTGTCCGCCGACGTGGCCGCGCGCACCGCCGACCAGTTGGCGGCGGCCGGAGTGACCGTCGTGTGCCTGCCACAGGGCGGCTGCGGCAGCGTCGACCGACGCGACACGGCTCCCGTGCGACTACTGCGCGCCGCCGGCGTTCGCGTCGCCGCCGGCAGCGGCGCCCTGCGGGACGTGTCCAACCCGGTGGGCCGAGGCGACCCACTGGAGGCCGCCTACCTGCTGGCCTCCCGTTACGGGCTGCGCCCCGAGGACGCCTACGACGCGGTGAGCGCCTCGGCGCGGGCTGTCCTAGGCCTGCCCGAGGTGCGCGTGGAGGCGGGCTTCCCGGCCGAACTGCTGGCGGTACGAGGGGATCAGCTCGCGGGTGCGCTGTCGCTGGCGTACAGCCGGATCGTGGTGCACCGGGGGCGCGTGGTGGCGCGGACGAGCTCCGTGCGGGAGTACTGCAACTGGGAGGCCACGGAGGCGGGGGCGGCTGCGGCGGAGCTGGGGTTGCCTCGGCAGGGGCGGAAGGAGCTGTCGTAAGTGGGTGAGGGGGAGGCGCGGGCGGGTGCGGGGCGCGTCGGTGGTGCAGGAGCGCGTTCGGGGGCGCGTATGTATGGAGGCGTATGCGCCCCGGCGCACACGCCCGCGCATCTGCTTCCGGAGCGCGCGCCGTGGGGTGGAGCTCGGGTCGTGGGGCGCACGCGGCCGTCCGGGCGTACGGTCGGAAACATGCGCATTGTCATCGCTGGTGGTCATGGTCAGATCGCGTTGCGGCTGGAGCGGCTGCTCACCGCGCGCGGTTACGAGGTGGCGGGCATCATCCGCCGCTCGGAACAGGGCGACGATCTGCGGGAGGCGGGTGCCGAGCCCGTCCTGCTGGACCTGGAGTCGGCCACGGTCGAGGAGGTCGCGGCGCATCTTCAGGGCGCGGACGCAGCCGTGTTCGCGGCCGGCGCCGGCCCGGGGAGCGGGGCGGCACGCAAGGACACCGTGGACAAGGGTGCGGCGATCCTGTTCGCGGACGCCGCGGTCCGGGCGGGCGTACGGCGCTTCCTGGTCGTGTCGTCGATAGGCGCGGACGCGAAGCACGAGGGCAACGAGGTCTTCGACGTCTACCTGCGCGCCAAGGGCGAGGCGGACAAGTACGTCCGCGGTCTGGACGCCCTGGACTCGACGATCCTGCGCCCCGGTTCGCTGACGGACGACCCCGGCACCGGCCTCGTACGCCTGGAGGCGCACACGGGCCGCGGTACGGTCCCGCGCGACGACGTGGCCGCGGTACTGGCCGAACTGCTGGAGACCCCGGCGACGGCCGGCCTGACCCTGGAGCTGGTCAGCGGGTCCGCTCCGGTGTCGGTGTCGGTGAAGTCGGTGGCCGGTAACTGAGGATCCGGGGCAGGAGACGAGCCGGGTCCCTGCCGCAACAGGAAAACCCCCTCCGCACCGCGTTTCCGCAGGTGGGGAGAGGGTCTTCCTCAGTGTGGCGGCGCCAGGATTCGAACCTGGGAAGGCTGAGCCGGCAGATTTACAGTCTGCTCCCTTTGGCCGCTCGGGCACACCGCCGGGTTTGCCGCCATTCGAACCCGCTTTCGGCGGAGCTCGCTGGCAACGACGTAAACAATACCCGATAGGCAGGGGTGCTTCGCACCCGACTATTCGGCGCTCGTGGGACGAGGGATGGCTAGGCTTGTCCGGATGCGGCCCGGGGCCGAGCCGGGCTCGGCTGTCGCCCTGCGTATGCCGCCCCGCACCGATACGCACCCGGATACAAGGAGCCACAGCACATGGCCGACTCCAGTTTCGACATCGTCTCGAAGGTCGAGCGGCAGGAGGTCGACAACGCCCTCAACCAGGCCGCCAAGGAGATCTCGCAGCGCTACGACTTCAAGGGCGTGGGTGCCTCGATCTCGTGGTCCGGCGACAAGATCCTGATGGAGGCGAACTCCGAGGACCGTGTGAAGGCCGTCCTCGACGTCTTCCAGTCCAAGCTGATCAAGCGCGGCATCTCGCTGAAGGCTCTGGACGCGGGCGAGCCCCAGCTCTCCGGCAAGGAGTACAAGATCTTCGCGTCGATCAAGGAGGGCATCTCTCAGGAGAACGCGAAGAAGGTGGCGAAGATCATCCGCGACGAGGGCCCCAAGGGCGTCAAGGCCCAGGTACAGGGTGAAGAGCTGCGGGTCAGCTCCAAGAGCCGGGACGACCTGCAGGCTGTGATCGCCCTTCTGAAGGGCCAGGACTTCGACTTCGCAATGCAGTTCGTGAACTACCGCTAGTCGGTCACCGTCCGGCATCGCGGCGCCGTGCGTGCAGCGCGTAGGGGTGGGCATCTGATGCCCCCTACGCGCTGCACGCACGTGTGTTCCTGGTCTGTTGTCGGCCAGGACGGGCTGTGTGCACGGGTCGGTTGCACTGGTCAGTAGGGTGCGGTACATGACACAGGCCGGTTCGGAACTGCGGCGCACCCTCGGCGTGGGCGACGCCGTGATCATCGGCTTGGGCTCCATGGTCGGGGCCGGGATCTTCGCCGCTCTGGGGCCCGCGGCCGAAGCGGCCGGTTCCGGCCTGCTGGTCGGGCTCGCCGTCGCCGCGGTGGTCGCGTACTGCAACGCCATGTCGTCCGCGCGGCTGGCGGCTCGGTACCCGGCCTCGGGCGGAACGTATGTGTACGGTCGCGAGCGGCTCGGGGAGTTCTGGGGGTATCTCGCGGGCTGGTCGTTCGTGGTCGGGAAGACGGCTTCCTGCGCGGCGATGGCACTCACTGTGGGCACGTACGTCTGGCCGGAGCAGGCGCACGCGATGGCCGTCGCGGCCGTGGTGGCGCTGACCGCGGTGAACTACGGCGGTGTCCAGAAGTCGGCCTGGCTGACGCGGTCGATCGTGGCCGTGGTCCTGGCTGTCCTCGCTTTCGTGGTGGTGGCGTGTCTGGGCTCCGAGGCGTCGGACGCGGGACGCCTCGACATCGGCGCCTCGGGTGGCGCGGGGGGCGTGCTGCAGGCGGCTGGTCTGCTCTTCTTCGCGTTCGCCGGGTACGCGCGGATCGCGACCCTCGGTGAGGAGGTACGGGATCCCGCGCGCACGATTCCCCGCGCGATCCCGCTGGCCCTCGGTATCGCGCTGGCGGTCTACGCGTGTGTGGCGGTGGCCGTCCTTTCCGTGCTCGGGTCGGAGGGTCTGGGGCAGGCGGGCGCGCCGCTGGCCGACGCGGTGCGGTCAGCCGGCGTGCCGGGGTTGGTGCCTGTGGTGCGGGTGGGCGCCGCGGTGGCCGCGCTGGGCTCGCTGCTCGCCCTGATCCTCGGCGTCTCCCGGACCACGCTGGCCATGGCGAGGGACCGGCATCTGCCGGGCGCGCTGTCCGCCGTGCATCCGCGTTTCCAGGTGCCGCACCGGGCTGAGCTGGCCGTCGGCGTGGTGGTTGCCGCCCTGGCTGCCACGGTGGATGTGCGGGGCGCCATCGGTTTCTCCTCCTTCGGTGTGCTGGCCTACTACGCGGTGGCCAATGCCTCGGCCTGGACGCTCGACGCGGCTCCCGCGAGGCGCGTGGTGCCTGCGGTGGGGTTGCTCGGCTGTGTCGTGCTGGCGTTCTCACTGCCGGGGACATCGGTGGTGGCCGGCGCGGGTGTGCTGGCGGTGGGAGTGGTCGCGTATGGCATACGGCACCGGATGGCTGCGCGGTAGGGGCGCCTCGGCGTCGCATGGCCGTGCATCGGCCAGCGCGTCGGATCGCCCCTCCCCATCAGGACGAACTGCGAGATCGTCCCGAAACGTTCCCGATCGCGCTACAAGGATGCTGCGGCCCTGCCTGAACGGCGTGACCGGCTGATACTTGTCTCGGCAGGCAGTTCCGGCAGCGACCTGGAAGGTGCCGATCATGAAGTTGTTCAACCTGCTGTTGAACATCCTGTGGCTGATCTTCTGCGGGATCTGGATGGCGATCGGCTATACCGTCGCCGCCCTGGTGTGCTTCATCCTGATCGTCACCATCCCGTTCGGCATTGCGTCGCTGCGTATCGCGGGCTTCGTGCTGTGGCCGTTCGGCAGGACGACCGTGGAGCGGCGGGATGCGGGGGCGCCGTCGTTCGTCGGGAACGTGATCTGGGTGATCTTCGCGGGCTGGTGGCTGGCCCTGGGGCACCTGATCACCAGCATCCCGCTGTTCGTGTCGATCATCGGGATCCCGTTCGGGTGGGCCAATCTGAAGCTGATCCCGATCTCGCTCATGCCGTTGGGTCGTGAGGTTGTTCCGACGGACCAGAGGTTCGGCGGTCGCTGAGCTCCGCCGGTCAGCCCATGACGGTCGGGGCCGTCCTCACGGGCGGCGGCCTGCCATCTGCTCGAGCCGGGTGATGCGCTCCGCCATGGGCGGGTGCGTGGAGAACATCCTGGACAGTCCCTGGCCCGGACGGAACGGGTTCGCGATCATCATGTGGCTGGCGGTCTCGATCCGGGGCTCGGGAGGCAGCGGAAGCTGCTTGGTGCCGGCCTCGAGCTTGCGCAGGGCACTGGCCAGGGCGAGCGGGTCGCCGGTCAGCTGGGCGCCGGACGCGTCGGCCTCGTACTCCCGGGAGCGGCTGATGGCCATCTGGATCAGGCCGGCCGCGAGGGGGCCCAGGATCATGATCAGCAGCATGCCGAAGATGCCGGGGCCGTCGTCGTCATCGGAGCGGCCGATCGGGATCAGCCAGGCGAAGTTGACCAGGAACATGATCACGGAGGCGAGGGCTCCGGCGACGGACGAGATGAGGATGTCGCGGTTGTAGACATGGCTCAGCTCGTGGCCGATGACGCCGCGCAGTTCACGCTCGTCCAGGATGCGCAGGATGCCTTCGGTGCAGCACACGGCGGCGTTGCGTGGATTGCGGCCGGTCGCGAAGGCGTTCGGCGCCTCCGTCGGGGAGATGTACAGGCGGGGCATCGGCTGGCGGGCCTGCGTGGAGAGGTCGCGGACCATGCGGTACAGGGCGGGCGCCTCGAACTCGCTCACCGGGCGGGCACGCATGGCGCGTAGCGCGAGCTTGTCGCTGTTCCAGTACGCGTACGCGTTCGTGCCCAGCGCGATCAGGACGGCGGCGACGAGCCCGGCACGCCCGAAGAAGCTGCCGATGACGATGATGAGTGCGGACAGTCCCCCGAGGAGTACTGCAGTCCTGAGCCCGTTGTGCCGGCGGTGCACGGTACGCCCTCCAAGTGGTGCAGCAGGGGAACCCTTTGCTTGCTGATCTCTGATCCCGCTGGTCCGTGGTGACAGGACCAGTGGAACCTCCCGATTTGGACAACGCCAGGCGGGAGCCACGAGTTCCCTTGCGCGGTCGGCCGCGCGCGTGGGCCCGTGCGGGTGACGGCGACCTGTTCGGCGTACTAGAAGAGCCCGGTGTCCGTGAAGCGCAGCACCAGCTGGGGCGCTCCGGACAGGCCGATGCCCAGGGCGGCGGTCAGGGCGATCGCGGCCGTGAGGGGGGCCGGGACGAGGTGCTTGGCGGGCTCGCCCTCGGGAGCGCGGAACAGCAGGGCCGTCCACTGGAGGTAGTAGAACAGCGCGATAACCACGTTGGCGGCCATGACCACGGCCAGCCAGCCGAGGCCCGCGTCGACGGCGGCGGAGAAGACGGTGACCTTCGCGAAGAGGCCGATGATGCCCGGCGGCAGTCCCGCCAGGCACAGCAGGAAGAAGGCCAGCAGCAGCGCGGTCACGGGGTTCGAGGCGTACAGGCCCCGGTAGTCGGTGATGCGGTTGAGGGTCTTCGTACGGCCCACCAGTGCGGCCACCGCGAAGGCGCCGAGGTTCACGGCGGCGTACATGAGCGCGTAGGCGACCGTGGAGCCGATCGACTGCTCGGCGTCGTCGGAGTACGCGGCGGCGGCGATCGGCACCAGAAGGTAGCCGGCCTGACCGACGGACGACCAGGCGAGCAGGCGAACCGCGCTGTACGCGCGCGTGCCCTGCTGGCGGAGGGCGCCGACATTGCCGACGGTCATGGTGAGGGCGGCCAGCGCGGCGAGTGCCGGGCCCCAGGCGTCGGCGTACGACGGGAAGGCGATCACCGTGACCAGGATCAGGCCGGAGAAGCCGACCGCCTTGCCGACGACCGACAGATACGCCGCAACGGGGAGCGGCGCACCCACATACGTGTCGGGCACCCAGAAGTGGAAGGGCACGGCGGCCGTCTTGAACGCGAAGCCGATGAGGGTGAGGACGACTCCGGTCTGCGCGAGCGTGTCGAGCTGTCCGTCGACGTCCTGGATGCGGTCGGCGATCTGGGTGAGGTAGAGGGTGCCGGTGGAGGCGTAGACGAAGCTGATGCCCATGAGGCTGACCGCGGTCGCGGTGACCGAGGACAGGAAGAACTTCAGGGCGGCTTCGGAGGACCTCTTGTCGCCGTGGCGGATGCCGACCAGGGCGAAGGCGGGCAGGGAGGCGACCTCCAGGGCGACGATCAGGGTCGCGAGATCGCGGGAGGCAGGCAGGAGGGCGGCGCCGGCCGCCGAAGAGAGCAGCAGGAACCAGAACTCCCCTTCGGGGAGTCCTCTGCGCGCGTCCTTCAGGGCGGTGACGGACAGGAGGGCCGCCAGGAGGGCGCCGCCGAGGACCAGGAACTGGATGACGAGCGTGAAGCGGTCCGCCGTGTAGCTGCAGACGTCGGGATCGCCGGTGAGGCAGAAGGTGGAGCGGTCGCCGTCCAGGAGGGGCAGCAGCATCAGTGCCGACACGGCGAGTCCGGCGACGGAGAGCCGGCCGAGGAGGGCCTTCCTGGCGTCGTCGACGAACAGGTCGGCGACGAGCACACCGAGTCCGACCACGGCCGCGATGGTGGGCGGCGCGATGGCGAGCCAGTCGACGGACTGGACCATGGACTGGGCCATCGGCTGTGCCAGGGAGCTCATCGGGTGCCTCCTGCAAGGAGCTGCTGCACGGCCGGGTCGGTCAGGCCGAGGAGGGCCTTCGGCCAGAGTCCGGCGACGACGGTGAGGGCGACGAGCGGGGTCCAGGCCGCGAACTCGTAGGTCTGCACATCGGCGAGTTCGGGTGCGTCCTGCGGTACGGCGCCCATGCAGACCCGGCGGACCACGACGAGCAGGTACGCGGCCGTCAGCAGCGTGCCGAACGCGGCGACCGCCATGAAGGTCAGGAAGGCGGGGCGGCTGAGGTCGGCGGCGGGCCGGAACGCGCCGAACAGCGCCAGCATCTCGCCCCAGAATCCGGCGAGGCCCGGCAGGCCGAGTGAGGCGACCGCGCCGAAGGCGAGCAGACCGCCGAAGCGCGGGGCCTTGCCGTACAGCGCGGCGCCGGTCTGTTCGGCCAGGGCGTCGAGGTCGGTGGTGCCGGTGCGGTCCTTCAGCGCGCCGACCAGGAAGAAGAGCAGGCCGGTGATGAGGCCGTGGGCGATGTTGGCGAACAGCGCGCCGTTCACACCGGTCGGCGTCATGGTCGCGATGCCGAGCAGGACGAAGCCCATGTGGCCGACGGAGGAGTAGGCGATGAGGCGCTTCAGATCGCCCTTCGCGCCCTGCTTGGCGAGGGCGAGGCAGGCCAGGGATCCGTAGATGATGCCGACGACGGCGAAGGCGGCGAGGTAGGGCGCGAAGGTGCGGAAGCCGTCCGGCGCAACCGGCAGCAGGATTCGGACGAAACCGTACGTGCCCATCTTCAGCAGGACGCCGGCCAGCAGGACCGAGCCGACGGTCGGCGCGGCGGTGTGGGCGTCGGGCAGCCAGCTGTGCAGCGGCCACATCGGCGTCTTGACCGCGAGCCCGACTCCGATCGCCAGAACGGCGATGACCTGCACGGATGTGGTCAGCGACCGGCCGTTGTCAGTGGCGAGTGCCACCATGTCGAATGTGCCCGCCGTGATTCCGATCAGGAGCAGGCCGAGCAGCATGACCACGGAACCGAGCAGCGTGAAGAGGATGAACTTCCAGGCGGCCTGCGTCCGCCCCTCGCCGCCCCAGCGGGCGATGAGGAAGTACATCGGGATCAGGACCATCTCGAAGGCGAGGAAGAACAGCAGCAGGTCGAGCACGGCGAAGGTGGCGAGGGTGCCGGACTCGAGGAGGAGCAGCAGAGCGACGAACGCCTTCGGGGTCGGGCCCGCGGGCATCCTGAAGTACGAGTAGAGCGCGCAGAGGAAGGTCAGCAGCGCGGTCAGCACCAGAAGGGGGAGGGAAATGCCGTCGACGCCGAGGTGGATACGCACGTCGAGTGCGGGGATCCAGCTGATGTCTGTGCCGGCCTGCATCTTCGACGGCTGGTCATGGTCGAAGCCCAGCGCGAGGACGATCGCGGCGATGAGGACCGCGCCGGTCACGGTGACGCCGTGCCGTAGCACGGCCTGCTCGGGCGACTTCCCCTTCAGCCCGGGCGGGGCCGGCAGGAGAGCGGCGGCGGCACCGAGGAGCGGGCCGACGACAATGAATGCCAGAAGGAACTGCATCACGGACTCGCTGATATCGATCACGCCTGCTCACGCTCCCGTGGCGACGAGGACGGCGGCGACCACCAGGACGACGGTGCCGGCGAGCAGCGCGCTCACATAGGTCTGCACATTGCCGGTCTGGGCGCGCCGTACGGCGGCACCGAGCCAGCGGGGCAGGGCACCCGCGCCGCGCACGTAGGTGTCGACGACCTCGCGGTCGAGGAAGCGGACGAGACCGGCGCCGGCCCGGACGGGGCGGACGAACAGCGCCGAGTACACGGCGTCCATGTGGAAGCCGACGGCCGCGTGGCGGTGCAGCGGGCCGAGCAGCAGGCGTGCCGGGTCCGCCGGGTCGGGCGCGTGGGCCACGCCTCCGTACACGGGTTCGTGGCTCGCGATGGCCTCGGCCTCGACCTGCGCGGCGTCGCCCTCGGGGTGGGCCGCGACCGCGCCCAGGGGCACGCGGGCCGCCAGCTCGGTGGTGTGCCGCCAGGCGGCGTAGGTGACGATGCCCCCGACCAGGGCCAGACCGGTGCCCAGGACGGACGTGGTGAGGGTCGGGGTCAGCTCACCGCCGTCGAACCAGCCGGGCAGCGACTGGTACGCCAGTCCGCCGAGGGCGAGGGAGGGGGCGGCGAGCACCCACAGGACCACGGTCATCGTCAGGGGCTGCCTGCCGTGGTCCGGAGCCTCGGTGCCGTGGCCGCGGAAGGCGAGCAGCCACAGGCGGATGGCATACGCGGCGGTGAGCAGGGCCGTGAGCAGGCCGACGACGAGGACGATCCAGCCCGCGGCAGCGGGGGCGTGCTCGCTGTGGCCGGTGGTGACGTGTTCGGCGGCGCCGAGGACGGACTCCTTGGAGAAGAAGCCGCTGAAGGGCGGGATCGCGGCGAGTGCGAGGAGCGCCACGGTCATCGTCCAGTAGGCGTCGGGAACGCGGTCGCGCAGGCCGTGCATGCGGGACATGGCGGCCAGGGAGTTGGTGCCGGCGGCGTGGATGATCACGCCCGCCGCGAGGAACAGCAGCGCCTTGAAGGCGCCGTGCGAGAGGAGGTGGAAGACGGCGGCTCCGCGGTCGCCGACGGCCAGGGCGCCGGTCATGTAGCCGAGCTGGCCGATCGTCGAGTAGGCGAGAACCCGCTTGATGTCGTCCTGGGCGAGCGCGGCGAGGGCCGAGCCGGCCATGGTGACGGCGGCCATGGCGGCGAGGACGACCATCGCGGCCTGGGAGGCCTCGAACACCGGGAGGAGACGGGCGATGAAGTAGACACCGGCGGCGACCATCGTCGCGGCGTGGATCAGTGCGGAGACGGGGGTGGGGCCCGCCATCGCGTCAGGAAGCCAGGTGTGCAGCGGGAACTGTGCCGACTTGCCCGCCACGCCGGCCAGGAGCAGCAGGGCGATCAGTGTCGGGTGGTCGAGTCCGCCGTTCGCGACGGTGTCGAGAACACGGGTGATGCGGAACGACGCGGCGTCGGTGGCCAGCGCGAACAGACCGATCAGGAAGGGGACGTCACCGAGCTTGGTCACCAGGAAGGCCTTGAGGGAGGCGGCGCGGGCCTCCGGGGTCTCCCAGTAGTGGCCGACCAGGAAGTAGGAGCAGATGCCCATGACTTCCCAGCCGACCAGCAGCACCATCAGGTCGCCCGAGTAGACGACGAGCAGCATCGCGGAGGTGAACAGGGACACGAGCGCGGCGTACGAGGGGTAGCGCGGGTCGTCGCGCAGGTAGCCGGTCGAGTAGATCTGCACGCAGGTGGCCACGAACGCGACCAGGACGGCGACGAGGGCGGCGAAGCCGTCGATGTGCAGGGCCAGTTCGATCGGGACCGAGCCGGTGGGGGTGAGTTCGGTCGCGGCGTCGATCGCCTCGTCGCCGCCCTGGCGCACGGCGACCAGCACGGCGAGCACGAGCGACGCGAGCGTCGGCAGGACGGCGATCGGACGGACGAAGCCGGGAGCCGTGCGGCCGAGGAGCAGGCCCGCGGCTGCTCCCAGGAACGGAAGGAGGGGGACGAGGACGGCGAGGGTGGTCGTGGTCACGCGGTGGCCTCAGCCTTCTCGGCGGCCGACTCGGCCGCGGCAGCGTCGCCGGCGGATGCGTCGGCCTCGTGGCCCTCGGCGGTGTCGCGGAGCTTGTCGATGTCCGAGGTGCCGCGGTTGCGGTAGACCGCGAGGACGATCGCCAGGCCGATGCCGATCTCGGCGGCCGCGATGGCGATGGTGAACAGGGTCAGCGCCTGACCGGAGTGCAGGGTCTCCTCGGCGGTCCTGCTGAGCCAGACGTCGAAGGCGACCAGGTTCAGGTTGACGGCGTTCAGCATCAGCTCGACCGACATCAGGACCAGGATCGCGTTGCGGCGGGCCAGGACGCCGTACAGGCCGGTGCAGAACAGGAGGACGGAGAGGACGGCGGGATAGGCGAGGTGCATCAGCGGACACCGCCCTTGTCACTGCCCGGGGCTCTTCGGGTGCTCGGGAGGGGCGGGGAGCTCTCGGTGCCGGACTCGGCTGCCTTCGCCTTGCGGGACAGGACGATCGCACCGACGAGGGCGGCGAGGAGGAGGACGGAGAGGGCCTCGAAGGGAAGCACCCAGTTCTGGAAGAGGGCCTTTCCGGTGACCTCGGTGGAGCCGACGGGGGCGCCGTCCAGGTCGATCCAGGTCGTACGGAACGCGTCGACGACGACCCAGATCAGGGCGGCGGCCGAGGCGACGGCCACGGTGAGGGCGGCCCAGCGGTTGCCGGAGTCGGCGTCCGGGGAGCGGCCGATGGGGGCCTTGGTGAGCATCAGGCCGAACAGGAGGAGGACGACCACGGAACCGACGTAGATGAGGACCTGCACCCAGGCGATGAACTCGGCGGTGAGCAGCAGGTATTCGACGGCGAGACCGCCGAGGGTCACCACCAGCCACAGGGCGGCGTGCACCAGCTGTCTGGTGGTGACGGTGACGATCGCGGCGCCGAAGGTGACCAGGCCGACGAGGAGGAAGGCGATCTCGACTCCGGTCGGGGAGAGGAAGCCGTGCGCTTCCGCGGCCGTGGTGGTGGCCGTGGCGTGCGCCGTCGCGGCGGCTGCGGCGAGAGTCACGACTCACCTCCCTGCGGATCGGCGGGTTCGGCCGGCTCGGCCGGCTCGGCCTGCGCGGCCGCCAGTTTCTCGGCGGTCTTGCGGGCGGCGGCGATCTCCTTCGGTTCCTCCGCGCCGGGGTCGAGGGCGGGCGGGGCCGGGACCGTCCACATCCACTCGCGGAGCTTGTCGCGTTCGTGGGTGAGGTCACGGATGTCGGTCTCGGCGTACTCGAACTCCGGGGACCAGAACAGCGCGTCGAAAGGACAGACCTCGATGCAGATACCGCAGTACATGCACAGCGAGAAGTCGATGGCGAACCGGTCGAGGACGTTGCGGCTGCGCTCACGGCCGCCGGGCGTCGCCGCCGGGATCGTCTCCTTGTGGGAGTCGATGTAGATGCACCAGTCCGGGCACTCCCGGGCGCACAGCATGCAGACCGTGCAGTTCTCCTCGAACAGGCCGATCACACCGCGGGTGCGGGGCGGGAGGTCGGGCTGGACGTCCGGGTACTGCTCGGTGACGGTCTTCTTCGTCATCGTGCGGAGGGTGACGGCCAGGCCCTTGGCGAGGCCACTGCCAGGGATCGGAGCCATGGTTACTGGATCACCACCTTCACGACGCCGGTGAGGGCGATCTGGGCGAGGGAGAGGGGGACGAGGAGGGTCCAGGACAGCTTCTGGAGCTGGTCCTCGCGCAGGCGGGGGTAGGTCACGCGCAGCCAGATCACGAGGAACGCGAGGACGGCGGTCTTCAGCAGGGTCCAGACCCAGCCGAGGCCGTCGGCGCCCCAGGGGCCGTGCCAGCCGCCCAGGAAGAGGACAGTGGTCAGGCCGCACAGGACGATGATTCCGGCGTACTCGGCGAGGAGGAAGAGAGCGAAGCGCAGTCCGGTGTACTCGGTGTACGCGCCGAAGATGATCTCCGAGTCGGCGACGGGCATGTCGAACGGGGGGCGCTGCAGCTCGGCCAGCCCTGCCACGAAGAAGACGATCGCGCCGACGATCTGCCAGGGCAGCCACCACCACTCGAAGGCGTCCAGGATGCCGGGGAGGGAGACCGTGCCTGCCGCCATGGCGACGGAGGCGGCGGCGAGGAGCATCGGGAGTTCGTAGGCGAGAAGCTGAGCGGCGGTGCGCAGGCCGCCGAGGAGGGAGAACTTGTTGGCGGAGGCCCAGCCGGCCATGAGCGAGCCGAGGACACCGACGCCCATCACGGCGAGCACGAAGAAGATGCCCGCGTCGATGACCTCGCCGACCGCGCCCTCGCCGGGGCCGATCGGGATGGCGAGCAGGACCAGGAGGTACGGCAGGAGGGCTACAGCGGGCGCGAGCTGGAAGATACGGCGGTCCGCGCCGGTCGGGACCACGTCCTCCTTCTGCGCGAACTTCACGCCGTCGGCGACGAGTTGGGCCCAGCCGTGGAAGCCGCCGGCGTACATGGGACCGAGGCGGCCCTGCATGTGCGCCATCACCTTGTGCTCGGTCTGGCCGACGATCAGAGGGAAGGTGAGGAACACGCCGAAGACGATCAGGAGTCGCAGGGCGACGTCGAGCACATCGTTCACTGCCGGCCTCCTTCGAAGTCCTCGGGGTTGGGGGTCTGGGTTTCGTCGTCTGCCGGTTCCGTATCCGGCGTCGACTCCGCACGGTTCGCTTCGGGAGCCTCCGGCTTGGCAGTCCCCGGCCCCGTGTCCTTCTCCTCGCGCTCGTCGAACGCCGGACGTGCGTGGTGCCACGGCGCGTCGGAGCTGCGCGGGGTGGCGGTGTCGGGCCGGGTCTGCTCGGCGTCCGCGCCCTCCGCCCGCTGCGAAGCCGAGCCCTCACCGGCGCTCCGCGCACGCCGGGGCCCAGCAGCCGCGCCCGTCGCCCGCTGCGAAGCCGAGCCCTCGCTCGCGCTCCGCGCGCGGCGTGGGGATTCGGCGGGCGTGGAGGCGGGTGTCGGGCGCTGCGAAGCCGAACCCTCCGTGGCCGTGCGGGTGCGGCGTGCGGGGCGTTCGCCCGCGGGGCGGGCGGCGCCGCGCGCCGGACGGGCGGGGGCCGGGGGGAGCTGGCCCTTGAGCGGGCCCCATTCGTTCGGGTCGGGGACGCCCGGGGGCAGCATCTGGCGGCGCTTGGGGGTGCCGTGGGCCGCGGCCTCTCCCGGTTCCTTCGCCCCCGGCCACGCCTTGGCGACGCGGGAGGCGAGGACGAAGTCCTTGCGGAGCGGGTGGCCTTCGAAGGTCTCCGGAAGAAGGAGGTGGTCCAGGGCCGGGTGGCCCTCGAAGGTGACGCCGAACATCTCGTGGGTCTCGCGCTCGTGCCACGCCGCGCCCGCGTAGACGTCCACGGCGGAGGCGAGGACGGGGGTCTCGTGCGGGATTGTGGTGCGCAGCAGAAGGCGGCGTACGGGGGAGAGCGCGACGACGTGCGCCGAGATGCGGAAACCCGTGCCCGGCTCGTCGACCGCGCTCAGCCAGTCGAAGTAGGTGCAGCCCAGCTCGTCGCGGGCGGTGCGCAGCGCCGCGGTCCAGGTGGTCGCGGGTACGTCGACCGTCAGGACCTCGTACGACTCCTCGGCCGTGGCCTCCGCACCGAACAGCTGCTCGGCGGGGGCGGGCAGCCAGCCGACCGTGCTGCTCATCAGGCCTCCCCCGCACCGGTGCCGGCCGCGGCCGGCGGTTGGACCAGACCGCTCTGCAGCGCGGCCGCCGACGGGCGCGCCGTACCGTAGCGCTCGCCCAGCGACTCGCGGGCGATCTTCTCCTGGAGCTTCAGGATGCCCTGGAGCAGTGCCTCGGGGCGGGGCGGGCAGCCGGGGACGTAGACGTCGACGGGGATGATCTGGTCGACGCCCTTGGTGACGGAGTACGAGTCCCAGTAAGGGCCGCCGCAGTTGGAGCAGGCGCCGAAGGAGATGACGTACTTCGGCTCGGGCATCTGCTCGTACAGGCGTTTGATAGCGGGCGCCATCTTGTCGGTGACCGTGCCCGACACGACCATCAGGTCGGCCTGGCGCGGGCCCGGCGCGAACGGGATGACGCCGAGGCGGATGAAGTCGTGGCGGGCCATCGACGCGGCGATGAACTCGATGGCGCAGCAGGCGAGTCCGAAGTTGAAGACCCAGAGCGAGTAGCGGCGGCCCCAGTTCAGGACGACCTTCATGGGCTCGGGGGCGAGGCGCGCGAGGGCGCCGAGACGCTTCGGCTCCGGGAGCAGTACGGGCTCGGGAGGAGTCACCGAGGGGGTCGCTTCTGGCGTCACGTCCATGCCAGGACACCCTTCTTGTAGGCGTACAGCAGTCCCACGGCCAGGAAGCCGAGGAAGAGGAACATCTCCACGAGGGTCGTCGCCCCGTAGCCGGGGGCGGCGAAGACCGTTGCCCACGGGAAGAGGAAGATCGAGTCGACCGCGAAGATCACGTACAGGAAGGCGTAGACGTAGTAGCGGACCTGGGTGTGCGCCCAGCCCTCGCCCACGGGGTCGACGCCGCACTCGTACGTCAGGAGCTTCTCGGGGGTGGGGACGACAGGGCGCAGCAGTCGGCCGGCGCCGAACGCGATGGCGACGAACAGCACGCCGATGGCGGCGAGCAGTCCGACGACCGAATAGGACTGGAAGTAGTCGGCCGCGACGACTGCGGTCCGTTCGACGGTCGGTTCCCGCACGTCCGTCCCTCGCTCCCCTGACCTCGACCCGATGACCTTGCGATGACCTTGCGGTATCTGTACGCAACGTGAGTCTAGGGCCTGTTAAAGCGGCGGTAAGCAGCTCATCATCGCCTTGAGCGGCCGGGGTGGGGTTTTCCTCAGCAGAACCTGGCGGTCCACCTCATGGCGCGGCCGCGCGCCGCCGGGCACGCTGGCCCATGTGACCGAGAATTTCCCCGCGCCGAGCCCGGCGCCCGCCGACCCCGACGACCGGGTGCCGCCGCCCCGCTTCGCCTACGACGTGCACACCTGGAAGGAGATCGCGCATCTCCTGGCCAATCTGCCGATGTCGCTGCTGGGCTTCGTCTACGTGGCGACGGCGCTGTTCACCAGCGCCTTCCTGACCGTCACGGTGATCGGGTTCCCGCTGCTCGCGGCAGCACTGATGGGCGCGCGGCAGCTGGGCAAGCTGGAGCGGGCGCGGGCCAGGAAGCTGCTCGGGGTGCGGGTGGACGAGCCGAGTCCGCTGCCGTTGCGGGGCGGCAGAGGCTTCTTCACGCAGCTGTGGATGATGCTGAAGGACCCGGTGGGCTGGCGGACCATCCTGTACGACTTCATGCGGCTGCCCTGGGGCATTCTCACCTTCGTCATCACGCTGACCTCGCTGTTCGTGCTGTGGCCGGTGCTGCCGTTCATAGCCCGCGGGCTGGCCAACGCGGACCGGGCGATGGTGCGCGGGCTGCTGTCGCCCTCCGACGAGCTGGAGCGGCGGATCGCCGAGCTGGAGTCGGACCGGGGGGTCGTGGTCGACACGGCCGCCGCCGATCTGCGCCGCATCGAGCGTGACCTGCACGACGGGGCGCAGGCCCGCCTGGTCAACCTGGCGATGGGGCTCGGCCTGGCCAAGGAGAAACTGCTGGAGGGCCAGGCCGACGAACTGGTGGCGGCGATGGTCGAGGAGGCGCACGGCGAGGTGAAGCTGGCGCTGCAGGAGCTGCGGGACCTGGCGCGCGGGATCCATCCGGCGGTCCTCACCGACCGCGGCCTTGACGCGGCGCTCTCCGCGGTCGCCTCGCGCTGCACGGTGCCGGTGAAGGTGACCGTCGACCTGGAGTCGCGACCGGCCGAGGCCATCGAGGGCATCGCCTACTTCACCGTCTCCGAGCTGCTGCAGAACGTCAGCAAGCACAGCCGGGCCACGTCCGCCTCCGTCGACGTGTGGCGGACGGAGGAACGGCTGCTCATACAGGTGAGGGACAACGGCCGCGGGGGTGCGCGACTCGACGGTGGTACGGGGATGCGGGGGCTCGCCGAGCGGCTGGACGCCGTCGACGGTCTGTTCGTCATCGAGTCGCCGCGGGGCGGGCCGACGCTCATCACGGCCGAGCTGCCCTGGCGCGACCGGCAGCCGCGGCGCGCATAGGCGCGGGCGCGGAAGGTAGGGAAAACCCCCCGTTCGAGACGCCGACGGACTCCATGGTCCGCCCGCCCGCCGCCCAGCAGGGTGGAGATACGACGGCACGACCGCCGCAGAGGCACAACGAGCAGGACGAGGAGACGGGGAGTAGGCCGATGGCCACGGAGTACGGACAGGGGTACGGATCCCACATCGGGCGGCTCGAGCGGCGGCATCGGCTGCCGGCCGGGCTGCGGGCGCCGTTCGAGGCGCGCAGCTGGCGTGAGTTCGCGTATGTGCTGCTGAGCCTGCCGATGGGCGTGCTGATGTTCACGTACGCCGTCACGATGCTCGCGCTCGGTGCGGGGCTGCTGGTGACGTTCCTCGGCATTCCGGTGCTGGCGGCGGGGCTCGCGGGGTGCCGGGGGCTCGGGGCGCTGGAGCGGGCGCGGGCGCGCGGACTGCTCGGGCTGGAGGTGGCCGATCCGGAGCCGCTGCGGGTGCGCAGGAGCGGCCTGATGGGGTGGATCGGCGCCGTCCTGAAGAGCGGCACGTCGTGGCGGCATCTGCTGTACGCGGTGCTGCACTTCCCGTGGGCGGTGTTCTCCTTCGTCGTCGCGGTGAACTTCTGGGCGTACGGCTGGGCGCTGCTGACGTATCCGCTGTGGTTCTGGCTGTTCCCCATGTACGGCGGACAGGACGGGCTCCAGCTGTACGGCGACGAGACACATCACGTCTATCTCGACAACCCGTTCGAGATCACGGTGACGGCGCTGGTGGGGCTGCTGTTCACGCTGGCCACGCCGTGGATCGTGCGGGCGTTGACCCTGGTGGACCGGCTGCTGGTGCACGGGCTGCTCGGGCCGTCGCGGCTGGCGACGCGGGTGGTGGAGCTGGAGTCCGACCGGGGCGTCGTCGTCGACACGGCGGCGGCGGATCTGCGGCGCATCGAGCGCGATCTGCATGACGGGGCGCAGGCCCGGCTGGTGGCGCTGGCGATGGATCTGGGGTTGGCGAAGGAGAAGCTGAGCCAGGATCCGCAGGCGGCGGCACAGATGGTGGACGAGGCGCACGGTGAGGTGAAGACGGCGCTGCAGGAGCTGCGGGACCTGGCGCGCGGGATCCATCCGGCGGTCCTCACGGACCGTGGCCTGGACGCAGCGCTCTCCGCGGTCGCCTCGCGGTGCACGGTGCCGGTGCAGGTGGAGGTGGACCTGGCGTCGCGGCCGGCGCCGGCGATCGAGGGGATCGCGTACTTCACGGTGTCGGAACTGCTGCAGAACATCAGCAAGCATGCGCGGGCGAGCTGGGCGGCGGTGGATGTGTGGCGGTCGGAGGACCGGCTGATGCTGCAGGTCATGGACAACGGCGTGGGCGGGGCCGGTGCCGGTGCGGGCGGGGGATCCGGGCTGGCCGGGCTGGCGGAGCGGTTGGATGCCGTGGACGGGATCCTCGTGGTGGACTCGCCGGCCGGCGGGCCCACCCGGATCACCGCGGAACTCCCTTGGCGGGGGTGAGCGCCCTCCCCCTCCCGGTGCAATCCCGCCCCCGTCCGAAAGCTGGAATGCTTGACTGGTCGTACGGGCCGAGTCGGGCAATGGGGGGCCGAGGATCGTGGAGGACAGGGTGCGGGTGGTCATCGCCGAGGACTCGGTGCTGCTCAGGGAGGGCCTGACCCGGTTGCTGACCGACCGTGGGCACCAGGTCGTCGCCAGAGTCGGGGATGCGGAGGCGTTGATCAAGACCATCACGGATCTGAACGCCGAGGGGACCCTGCCGGACGTCGTGGTGGCCGATGTGCGGATGCCGCCGACGCACACCGACGAGGGCGTCCGGGCCGCGGTGCAGCTGCGGAAGGAGCATCCCGGGCTCGGTGTGCTCGTGCTGTCGCAGTACGTGGAGGAGCGCTACGCCACCGAACTGCTGGCCGGATCCAGCCGCGGGGTCGGGTACCTGCTGAAGGACCGGGTGGCCGAGGTGCGGGAGTTCGTGGACGCGGTGGTGCGGGTCGCCGAGGGGGGCACCGCCCTCGATCCGGAGGTCGTGGCGCAGCTGCTCGGGCGCAGTCGTAAGCAGGATGTGCTCGCGGGGCTCACCCCGAGGGAGCGTGAGGTGCTGGGGCTGATGGCCGAGGGGCGGACCAACTCGGCCATCGCCAAGCAGCTGGTGGTGAGCGACGGCGCCGTCGAGAAGCACGTCAGCAACATCTTCCTGAAACTGGGCCTGTCCCCGAGCGAGGGGGATCACCGGCGGGTTCTGGCCGTCCTGACGTACTTGAATTCCTGACGAGTACGGGCCGGGCCGCGCATCCAACGGGGTACGGGCTGCGTCTTAAGCGGGGTACGGCCCGCGTCTCAAGCGGTGTTCTTCATGCGAATGACCGAGGGAAGGCAAGCCGTGCCGACGTAGGGTTGGTCCTGGGAGAGCCTGCGGGAAGGCCACTCCCAGACAGCCGCCTCGAAGGAGGTCCAGTTCAGTGACGAGCCAGGTCAGTAGCCAAGCGGAGCAGGCCGACGGAGCCGTCGTGGGAGAGCAGCGCAAAGCGGCCGGCGTCAAGGACGTCCGCCGTCTCGACCGGGTGATCATCAGGTTCGCGGGGGACTCGGGTGACGGTATGCAGCTCACCGGTGACCGCTTCACGTCGGAAACGGCGTCCTTCGGCAACGACCTGTCGACCCTGCCGAACTTCCCCGCCGAGATCCGGGCGCCCGCCGGGACCCTGCCCGGGGTGTCGTCCTTCCAGCTCCACTTCGCCGACCACGACATCCTCACCCCCGGTGACGCGCCGAACGTGCTGGTGGCGATGAACCCGGCGGCCCTGAAGGCCAACGTCGGCGACCTGCCGCGCGGCGCGGAGATCATCGTCAACACGGACGAGTTCACCAAACGGGCGATGCAGAAGGTCGGGTACGCGACCAGCCCGCTCGAGGACGGCTCGCTCGACGGATACCACCTGCATCCGGTACCCCTGACCACCCTGACCGTCGAGGCGCTGAAGGAGTTCGACCTCACCCGGAAGGAGGCCGAGCGCAGCAAGAACATGTTCGCCCTCGGCCTGCTGTCCTGGATGTACCACCGGCCCACCGAGGGCACCGAGAAGTTCCTGCGGTCCAAGTTCGCGAAGAAGCCCGACATCGCGACCGCCAACATCGCCGCGTTCCGCGCGGGCTGGAACTTCGGCGAGACGACCGAGGACTTCGCCGTCTCCTACGAGGTCGCACCGGCCGTCAAGGCGTTCCCGGTCGGCACGTACCGCAACATCTCCGGGAACCTGGCCCTGTCCTACGGTCTGATCGCCGCGAGCAAGCAGGCCGACCTGCCGCTGTTCCTCGGCTCGTACCCGATCACCCCGGCCTCGGACATCCTGCACGAGCTCAGCAAGCACAAGAACTTCGGTGTGCGGACCTTCCAGGCCGAGGACGAGATCGCGGGCATCGGCGCGGCGCTGGGCGCGGCCTTCGGCGGTTCGCTCGCCGTGACCACGACGTCGGGGCCGGGTGTGGCGCTCAAGAGCGAGACCATCGGGCTCGCGGTCTCGCTGGAGCTGCCGCTGCTGGTCGTCGACATCCAGCGCGGCGGGCCGTCGACCGGACTGCCGACGAAGACCGAGCAGGCCGACCTGCTGCAGGCGATGTTCGGACGCAACGGCGAGGCGCCGGTGCCGGTGATCGCGCCCCGCACCCCCGCCGACTGCTTCGACGCCGCCCTGGAGGCGGCCCGGATCGCGCTGACGTACCGCACCCCGGTGTTCCTGCTGAGCGACGGCTACCTCGCCAACGGCTCCGAACCGTGGCGCATCCCGGAGCTGGACGAGCTGCCCGACCTCGGGGTCCAGTTCGCGCAGGGCCCGAACCACACGCTGGAGGACGGCAGCGAGGCCTTCTGGCCGTACAAGCGGGACCCGCAGACCCTGGCCCGCCCGTGGGCGATCCCGGGCACGCCGGGTCTGGAGCACCGCATCGGCGGCATCGAGAAGCAGGACGGCACCGGCAACATCTCCTACGACCCCGCCAACCACGACTTCATGGTCCGCACCCGTCAGGCCAAGGTCGACGGCATCGAGGTGCCGGACCTCGAGGTCGACGACCCGCACGAGGCGAGCACGCTGGTGCTGGGCTGGGGGTCGACGTACGGACCGATCACGGCCGCGGTCCGCCGTCTGCGCACCGCCGGCAGGTCGGTCGCGCAGGCCCATCTGCGGCACCTCAACCCCTTCCCCCGGAATCTCGGTACGGTGCTGCAGCGTTACGACAAGGTGGTGATCCCCGAGATGAACCTCGGTCAGCTCGCCACGCTGATCCGGGCGAAGTACCTGGTCGACGCCCACTCGTACAACCAGGTCAACGGGATGCCGTTCAAGGCAGAACAGCTCGCCACGGCGCTCAAGGAGGCCATCGATGGCTGAGACGTCCACGGAAGGCACGGGCACGATCGAGGCGCTTTCGCTCGTGCCCAAGGCCGAGGCCAGGCAGTCCATGAAGGACTTCAAGTCCGATCAGGAAGTGCGCTGGTGCCCCGGCTGCGGTGACTACGCGATCCTCGCCGCCGTGCAGGGCTTCATGCCCGAGCTGGGCCTGGCGAAGGAGAACATCGTCTTCGTCTCGGGCATCGGCTGCTCCTCCCGTTTCCCGTACTACATGAACACCTACGGGATGCACTCCATCCACGGCCGCGCCCCCGCCATCGCCACCGGACTCGCGTCCTCCCGGCGCGATCTGAGCGTGTGGGTCGTCACCGGTGACGGCGACGCGCTGTCGATCGGCGGAAACCACCTGATCCACGCCCTGCGCCGCAACGTCAACCTCAAGATCCTGCTGTTCAACAACCGGATCTACGGCCTGACCAAGGGTCAGTACTCCCCCACCTCCGAGGTCGGCAAGATCACCAAGTCGACGCCGATGGGATCGCTGGACGCGCCGTTCAACCCGGTGTCGCTGGCCCTGGGCGCGGAGGCGTCGTTCGTCGCGCGGACCGTCGACTCCGACCGCAAGCACCTCACCGAGGTACTGCGCCAGGCCGCGGCCCACCCGGGCACGGCCCTGATCGAGATCTACCAGAACTGCAACATCTTCAACGACGGCGCGTTCGACGCCCTGAAGGACAAGCAGCAGGCCGAGGAGGCGGTGATCCGGCTGGAGCACGGGCAGCCGATCCGTTTCGGCCGGGACAACGCGCGTGGTGTCGTACGGGACCAGCAGACCGGCGACCTCAAGGTCGTCACGGTGACGCCGGAGAACGAACACCAGGTGCTCGTGCACGACGCCCGTTCCGACTCCCCCACCACCGCCTTCGCGCTGAGCAGGCTCGCCGACCCGGACACCCTGCACAACACGCCCATCGGCGTCTTCCGCGCCGTCGACCGGCCGGTCTACGACACGCAGATGGCCGACCAGCTCGACACGGCCATCGAGCAGAACGGCAAGGGCGACCTGGCCGCACTGCTGGCCGGCGGCGACACCTGGACGGTCGTCGGCTGAGCACCGTAGGTGCACAGGGGCCCGGGTCTCAGGCCCGGGCCTCGTCGTATGCCCGCCGCGCCTTCACCACGTCGTCCATCCGCTTCTGTGTCCACAGCGCCAGTCCCTGCACCTGCTCCGCCGCCTCGCGGCCGATCTCGGTCAGGGAGTAGTCGACGCGCGGCGGGATCACCGGCTTGGCGTCCCGGTGCACCATGCCGTCCCGCTCCAGGGTCTGCAGCGTCTGGGTGAGCATCTTCTCGCTGACCGGGCGGACCTCGCTGATCGCCCGGCGCAGCTCGCTGAACCGGTGCGGGCGCTCCAGGAGACACGTCAGCACCAGCACACCCCAGCGGCTGGTGACGTGCTCCAGGACCAGGCGATGCGGGCACATCGTCTCGCCGTCGGGCTTCCAGCCGCTTGCCGTTCCACTCTCCGCCATGCAGGTACCTTACTTCAAAGTGGGTACTTTCCAATAGTTAGCGCCACTCCTAGGGTGAGTGCCATACCAACCCGTACTCACCCGTACACAGGAGTCACCTCATGAGCATCGTCGTCACCGGAGCCACCGGACAGCTCGGCCGGCACGTCATCGAGCAGTTGCTGGAGAAGGTTCCGGCCGACCAGGTCGTCGCCGTCGTCCGCGACGAGGCCAAGGCGGCCGACTTCGCGACCCGTGGCGTACGGCTGGCGGTCGCGGACTACAACGCGCCCGAGACCTTCGACGGGCTGTTCTCCGCCGGCGACAAGGTCCTGCTGATCTCCGGCAACGAGTTCGACAAGGGCCGCGTCGGCCAGCACAAGGTCGTCATCGAGGCCGCCAGGGCGGCCGGTGTCGCGCTGCTCGCCTACACCAGCGCCAACGGCAGCCTGACCGCCGCCCTCGCCGACGACCACCGCGGCACCGAGGAGGCGGTCCTGGCGTCCGGCGTGCCGTACGCGCTGCTGCGCAACGGCTGGTACCACGAGAACTACACGGAGAACCTCGCCCCGGTACTGGAGCACAACGCGGTCGTCGCCGCCGCCGGTGCGGGCCGGGTCTCCTCCGCCTCCCGCGCCGACTACGCGGCCGCCGCCGTTGCCGTGCTGACCGGCGAGGGGCACGAGAACAAGACGTACGAGCTGGGCGGCGACGAGGCGTGGAGCTTCGCCGAGTACGCGGCCGAGCTGAGCCGGCAGACCGGCAAGGAGATCGCCTACAACGCGGTCACGACCGAGGCGCTCATCGGCATCCTGACCGGCGCCGGCCTGCCCGAGCCGCTGGCCGCGATCCTCGCGGGCGTGGACGCCTCCATCGAGAAGGGCGAGCTGGTCGTTTCGACCGGCGACCTGTCCCGCCTGGCCGGCCGTCCGACCACCCCGCTCTCCGAGGCCATCACCGCCGCGCTCAAGGGCTGAACCGGCACAGCGGACCCCGTCCGTCATGACCGTATAGCGATACGGGCATGACAGGCGGGGTGGCTCGGCGCTACCTTCGTTCAGGCGAGGCTGACGCACGAAGGAGGAGCCGGTGGCCGGGAAGTCCAGGGGCGAGCAGCGCATAGGTCTGCTGAACGGCTTCGCGGCATACGGGATGTGGGGCCTCGTCCCGCTCTTCTGGCCGCTGCTGAAGCCCGCCGGGGCGCTCGAGATCCTCGCCCACCGGATGGTGTGGTCCCTCGTTCTCGTGGGCGCCGCCCTGCTCGTCATACGGCGCTGGGGCTGGGCCGGTGAGCTGTTGCGGCAGCCGCGCCGACTGGCGCTCATCGCGGTCGCCGCGGCCGTGATCACCGTCAACTGGGGCATCTACATCTGGGCCGTGAACAGCGGGCAGGTGGTCGAGGCCTCCCTCGGGTACTTCATCAACCCCCTCGTCACCATCGCGATGGGCGTACTGCTCCTGAAGGAGCGGCTGCGGCCCGTGCAGTGGGCGGCGGTCGGGATCGGCTTCGCGGCGGTTCTCGTCCTCACCGTCGGCTACGGCCGGCCGCCGTGGATCTCGCTCATCCTCGCCTTCTCCTTCGCCACGTACGGCCTGGTGAAGAAGAAGGTCAACCTCGGCGGACTGGAGTCGCTGGCCGCCGAGACCGCGATCCAGTTCCTGCCGGCGCTGGCCTATCTGCTGTGGCTGACGGCCGACGGCGGCTCCACGTTCGCCACCGAGGGCGCGGGGCACGCGGCGCTGCTCGCCACGACCGGTGTCGTCACCGCACTCCCGCTGGTCTGCTTCGGTGCGGCCGCGATCCGCGTGCCCCTGTCCACGCTGGGGCTGTTGCAGTACCTGGCCCCCGTGTTCCAGTTCCTGCTCGGTGTCCTCTACTTCCGCGAGGCCATGCCGCCCGAGCGCTGGGCCGGGTTCGCGCTGGTCTGGCTGGCGCTCACGCTGCTCACCTGGGACGCGCTGCGTACCGCGCGCCGGTCGGCTCGCACGCTCAGGGCCGAGACCAGGGTGCCCAGCACCACCATCGCGACGGGCACCGTCAGCGCCGTACGGAACGCGGAGAGCGTCGCCTCCGGGCCAAAGCCGCTGGACGCCAAGCCGTAGACCGCGGTCACCGCGGAGATCCCGATCGCGGACCCGAACTGGGTGGCGGTGTTCAGCAGCCCGCCGGCCAGCCCCTGCTCCTCCTCCGCGACCCCGTCCGTCGCCGCGATGGTCAGCGGCCCGTACGCCAGGGCGAACGCCGTGCCCGCGAGGATCAGCGTCGGGAACATCACGGCGTACGACCAGTCCAGGCCGACCGGCAGGAACAGCCCGTAGGCGACGACCGCCAGCACGAAGCCGCCGAGGATCACGCGGACGTTGCCGTAGCGGGCGACCAGCTTCGGGGTGAGCGTCGGGGCGAGCACGGCGTCGCAGCCGAGGACGACCAGCGCGACCGCGGTCTGGAGGGACGACCAGCCGCGCAGCTCCTGCAGATACAGCGTGACCACGAACTGGAAGCCGAAGAAGGCCCCGACGAAGAGCAGTGCCCCCAGGTCGGCCCGCACCACGGACCCCTTGCGCAGGATGCCCAGCCGGACCAGCGGGGCGGCGGCCCGCCGCTCGACGGCGACGAAGGCGCCGCCCAGCGCCGCCGCGGCGAGCACAGCGAGGGCGGTCAGCGGCCAGTCGTGCAGACCGTGTTCCAGGCGTACGACGGCGTAGGCGGCCAGCAGCATGGCGCCGGCGGCGGTGACCGCGCCGAGCAGATCGAAGCCGCCGCGCACCCGCGGGGCACCGTCCGCCGCGGGCACCAGCCGCACCGCCGCGACCAGCAGCGCCCCCGCCAGCAGCACCGGCGCGAAGAACACCCACCGCCAGCCGAGCTGGGTGAGCAGTCCGCCGATGACCAGGCCCAGCGAGAAGCCGCCGGCCGCCGTGCCGGCGAAGACCAGCAGGGCCTTGTTGCGCTGCGGGCCCTCCTCGTACGACGTCGTGATCAGCGACAGCGCGGCCGGGGTCATGAACGCCGCGGCGACGCCGGTGACGAAGCGGGCGACGACCAGCATCCAGCCGTCGGTCGCGAATCCGCCGAGCCCGGAGAAGAGGAGGAAGACGGTCAGCCAGGTCAGGAACATCCGGCGGCGGCCGAGCAGGTCGGCGGCCCGCCCGCCGAGCAGGGTGAAGCCGGCGTAGCCGAGGACATAGGCGCTCATCACCCAGGCCGCCGTTCCCGTCGACAGGCCCAGTTCGGACCGGATGGTGGGGATCGCGACCGCCATCATGGCGACGTCGATGCCCTCCAGGAAGATCGTTCCGCACAGCACGAGCAGCAGGGCCCAGGCGCGGGTGCCCATGGGGACTCCTCAGGTAGGCGAAGACAGAGTCGGTTACGGAACTGAGGGTCGGTTCCCTCTTGTAACCACAGCCAGCCTGCGGCAGCATCGACAGACATGGAAGTAGGCACTTCGAAGTCACCGAGTAACTGCGCGAGCACCGTGGACTACGGCGACGCCGACCCCTTCCAGTGGGACACCCGGGAGGGCTGCGAGGTACGGCAGATCCTCGACCGCGTCGCCGACAAGTGGTCCCTGCTGGTCATCGCCCTGCTGGAGAACCGCCGACTGCGCTTCACCGAGCTGCGCCGGGAGATCGACGGCGTCAGCCAGCGGATGCTGACGGTCACCCTGCGCCAGCTGGAACGCGACGGCCTGGTCCGACGCACCGTGCACCCGGTCGTACCGCCACGGGTCGACTACGAACTCACCCCGCTCGGCGGCACACTGCACGCCACGATCCAGTCACTGGTCAGATGGACCGAGGACCACCAGCGGGAGATCGCCGCGGCACGAGCGGCATACGACGCACGAGAGGCCGGGGCCGAGACCGAGAAGGAGCTCAAGGTTTCATGACCGACACGACATCAGCGCCGGCACCCGTGCACTGGAAGCTCGTCATCGACTGCCACGACCCGCACGCACAGGCCGACTTCTGGGCCGCCGCGATCGGCTACGAGGTCGAGGACAACAGCGCCCTGATCGAGCGGCTGCTGCAGCTGGGCGCCCTGCCCGTCGCCGCCACCGTCGACTTCCACGGCCGCCCCGCCTTCCGGGACCTGGTCGCCGTACGGCATCCGGAGGACCCGGTCGAGGAGGAGAGCGGCACCGGGCTGGGACGGCGGCTGCTGTTCCAGCGCGTCCCCGAGCCCAAGTCCGGCAAGAACCGGCTCCACCTGGACCTGCACCCCGCTCGGGGGCAGCGGGCCGACGAGGTGGAGCGGCTGCGCGGGCTGGGGGCCAGTGTGCTGCGCGAGGTCAAGGAACCCAGCGGGGAGTGGGTCGTGATGCAGGATCCGGAGGGGAACGAGTTCTGCGTGCACTAGGGACTGGTGTCCTCTGCATCACGCTCCGGTTGCCCGTCCCGCCCGGTTCGCCAGGCGGCCCATGCGGGCGCGGGCGGACTCCAGTTCCTCGATGTCGTCGGCAGCCGGGCCGCCCTCGGTGACCAGCTCGGTCCACAGGCCGATCAGGTCCCGCCCCAGCTCCAGCCCGAGCTCGGGGTCGCGTACGGCCCGCCAGGCGGTGTCCGCGCTCTGGACGTTGCCGTAGGCGGCCTCCGCGTCCCGCAGGCGGCGGTGGATGTGCACCACGTCGAGGGAGAGGCGGAAGGACCGGACCGGTTCGGCCGCCAAGTAGGCGACGTACGCAGTGAGTTCGCGCAGCCGGAGCAGCTCGGGGTGGTCCGGCGCCAGCGTCGCCGACGCCTCCGCCAGGGTCTGCTCGGCCAGCTCCGCCGCGGCCTCGATCCGGCCCGCCTTCACGGCCTCGCCGATCCGGGCGATCGGCTCGGCGAGGACGGCGGAAGCAGGGTCGTTGTGCTCCTCGGCGTTCTCAGGGTTCCGGGGGTTCCAGGGTGCGTCACCGAGGATGGCCTCGGCGACGGCGTCGAAGCCCCGGGGCGGGGTGGGCTTCGGGTCGGGGTCCGACGCCGACGATGCAAACGACTCCGGGTGCGGCTTGGCATCCATCACCGGCGGGGGGCCGAACTCGCCCGTCGGCGCGGCGACGGCCGAACCGGGGACGGCGCCCTCGGGCACCGCCCGCAACGGAAAGGTGGGCACCGCATCACCCAAGGGCTGCGGCTCCGTCACCGCCCGCAACGGGAACGTCGGCGCCACCTCACCCGACGGCGACGACTCCGGCACCGCCCGCATCCGGAACGTCGGCGCGGACCCGGCCTGCGGCTCGGCGGAGGTGCGGAACACCTGCGTGGGGCGGTCGGGGGCGGGGGGATGCGGGGGATGCGGTGGGGCCGTCGGTGCCGGGTCCGGTGCGGTGTGCGGCGGCACGGGCGCGGGCTCCTGCGAGGGCTGCGGCTCCGCCGCCCCTGTCCGCACCGGCTCCCCCGTGTACCGGCTGGAGCCGTCCGGGTGGACCTGGAGGGGGACGACGTAGCCGATGCGTTCGTCGTGGACCCTGGCGAGGACGGGTCGGCCGGTGGCGAGGGCGACGCGGTGAAGGTGATTCAGGACGGCGTGCTGGAGTTCCTCGCCCGGCGCGACGACGACCGGGACACCGCCGATCGAGGCGCTGCCGGCGCCCGGCACGTGAACGTCGATCGCCGACACCGCAGAGGCGGCCTGGTGCTGCTGTTCCCGCTTCTTCTCGCGGCTGAGTCGAGACATCCGTTCCCTCACTCGCTGGCGTCCGCACGTCGGCGAACCCGTACTCCCGAGTCTCGCCGCTCCCCCACGGTGCTCGCGTCACCGGCGCGTCACAGGCTCGTCCCAAGAACGGGTACCCCCGTCACGCAGCCGTCCACCGAGCCGCGAAGATCGATGAGGTGACGACAGAGAGGAGCAGGCATGCGGACGGGCGCGCAGCAGGGGCCGGAGATCTGGATCCGGGGACCGGTGGCCGTACCGGAACCGGAACCCGCCCGCACCTCCGGCACGGTCCGGCGTTTCTCCTGGGTCGGCACGCACGGCGGGTCGGGAGTCTCCACGCTGGCCGCGGTCTACGGCGGTCAGGACTGCGGGCGTGACTGGCCCGGCCCCGGTGATCCGCCCTCGGTGCTGCTCGTCGCCCGGACGCACGCGGCGGGGCTGGCGGCCGTCCTGCACGCCCTGGAGATCTTTCGGCGCGGCGAGGCTCCGGCCGGGCTGGACCTGGACGCCGTCGTGCTGGTCGCGGACGCGCCGGGGCGGCTGCCGCGACCGCTGGCACAGCAGACCAAGCTCATCGAGTCGGTCGTCGACGTGTACCGCGTGCCCTGGGTGCAGGCCTGGCGTCTCGGCGACCTGAGCGGCCGCCCGCCCCGGGAGACCGAGGCGCTGGCCCGGCTGACGAGGGCGGCTCGCTGACCCCTTGAGCAGGTCCCTGGAATGGCCCCTGGACGAGATTGCTTGCGTGTGCATAAAATGCACGTGCGTGCAATTGGCGCCTGCCGACCATCTGGGATCTGGGGGAACCATGACCCGCCGCTTTCTGTTCGTGCTGGGCAGCAGCCGCAGCGAGGGCAACACCGAACTGCTGGCCCGCAGGGCCGCCGAGCAACTCCCCGCGGACGTCGAGCAACAGTGGATCAGCCTCGCCGAGCGCCCGCTGCCCGACTTCGTGGACCTCCGGCACGACAGCGACCACATCCGCCCCACGGAGGGCGATGTGGCCCTCCTGCTGGATGCCACGCTCGCGGCGACGGACATCGTGATCGCGTCGCCGCTCTACTGGTACTCGGTGTCCGCCCACACCAAGCGCTACCTGGACTACTGGTCCGGCTGGCTTCGCACCCCCGGCCTCGACTTCAAGGCCACGCTGGCCGGGCGCACCCTCTGGGGGGTCACCGCCCTCGCGCACGAGGAGAGCGAGGTCGCCGACCCACTGATCGGCACCCTCAACCACTCGGCCGCCTACATGGGAATGCGCTTCGGTGGGGTCCTGCTCGGCAACGGCAGCAAGCCCGGAGACGTACTCGACGACGCCGAGGCCCTCGCCCGCGCGAAGACCTTCTTCACGCAGGAACCGCCGCTCGCCCGCTTCCCGTACCAGGGCTCCTAGGACCCGAGCATCTACGCGGTGACGTCTTTCGTCGTGAACCGCGCCCAGGCCGCCGAGCCGAACACGGCCGCGTACAGGCCCTGGAGGCCGAGGTTGCGCACCAGGTCGTCCCAGTAGACCGGTTCGCGCATCAGGTCGGCGAAGGACAGCCAGTAGTGGGAGAAGAAGTACGGGTGGAGCGCGTGCAGTTGGGGGATCTGGTCGAGGATCTGGACGGTGATCAGCAGCCCGACCGTCGTCGCCATCGCCGCGATGCCACTGTTGGTCAGCGTCGAGACGAACAGCCCGAGCGCCGCGATCCCGATCAGTGACGCAGCGACGACCAGGGCGATCAGCAGGGCCCGGCCCAGTCCCTCGGCGAAGCTGATCCGCGTACCGGAGATGGTCGTCAGGTCGCCGAGCGGGAAGAGCAGCGCGCCGACCGTCAGTGCCGAGACGGCGACGACGAGGGTGGCCGCCAGGCAGAAGGCCATCGTGGTCGCGTACTTGGTGAGCAGCAGGCGGGTACGGCCGGCGGGGGCGACCAGGAGGTAGCGCAGGGTTCCGGCGTTCGCCTCGCCGGCGATCGCGTCGCCCGCGACGACGCCGACGGCCATCGGCAGGAAGAACGGGAGGGTCGCGGCGAGGGCGGTGAAGACGAGGAACAGTCCGTTGTTGGTGATCTGCGTGATGAACGCCGGACCCCCGCCGCCCTCCGGGCCGCCTCCGCCCAGCGTCGAGCCGTCACTCGTCTCGATCTTCACAGCGATGCCGACCAGGACCGGGACGGCGGCGAGCACACCGAGCAGCGCGAGCGTGCGCCAGCGGCCGAAGGTGACGGTGAGTTCGCTGCGCAGCAGACCGAAGGTCCACAACGGGCTGCGGCGGGAGCCGATGGCCTCAACCTGCGACATCGAAACCCTCCCCCGTCAGCGCCACGAACGCGTCCTCCAGGGAGGCCCGTTCCACCCCGAAGCCGCGGACCCGCACCCCCGCCGTCACCAACGCGGCGTTCAGGTCGGCGAGTTCCCCGTCCGGAGGTTCACCGGTCACCCGGTCATCCTCGACGATGACGTCCGCGACCCCGCGTTCCTTCAGCACCCGCGCCGCGTCGCCGGTGTCCGGCGTGGTCACCACCAGCCGGCCTCGGATGCCCGCCGCCAGGTCCGTCACCGCGCCCTGGGTGATCAGTCGGCCCTGCGCCATCACCGCGGCGTGCGTGCACACCTGCTCGATCTCGTCGAGGAGATGCGAGGACAGGAACACGGTGGTGCCGTCGGAGGCCAGCTCCCGGATCAGGGCGCGGATCTCGCGCATGCCCTGCGGGTCGAGCCCGTTGGTCGGTTCGTCGAGGACGAGCAGGCGCCGGGGCTGGAGCAGCGCGGCCGCGAGTCCGAGCCGCTGCTTCATGCCCAGGGAGTACGCCTTCGCCTTCTTGCCGGCGGCCGCCGCGAGCCCAACCCGGTCCAGCGCCGCGGCGACGCGGGTCCGCCGGGTGCGTGGATCGGCGGCCGGGTCGGCGGAGTCGTAGCGCAGGAGGTTGTCGCGGCCGGAGAGGAAGCCGTACAGGGCCGGGCCCTCGATGAGGGCGCCCACGTGCGGGAGCACGGCGCGCGTGGCCCGGGGCATGGGCCGCCCCAGCACGTGCGCCGTGCCCGACGTGGGCTCGATCAGGCCCATCAGCATGCGGATGGTGGTGGTCTTGCCGGAGCCGTTGGGGCCGAGGAAGCCGAAGACGCTGCCCGCCGGGACGGTCAGATCGAGCCCGTCGACGGCGAGCTGTCCGCCGCGGTAGCGCTTGGTCAGGGCGCGGGTGTGGATGACGCTGTCACCCGCGCCCTGCTCTGCCGTGGCGGACGATTCGCCCATCGTCTCCCCGATTCGTCGTGCGCGTACGGTACTTACTGCCCCTTCCGTACGGTACTCACTGCCCGGAGTCGGCCGCCTTCACCAGCGCGTCCTTGGTGACCGCACCGACGTAGACCTTGCCGTCGTCCGTGATCAGGGCGTTGACCAGACGGGTCTTGAAGACCGTGCCCGAGCCGAACTTGCCCTTCACCTCGTCGCCGAGCGAGCCCAGGAAGCTGCCCATGTCGCCGCCGGCGGCGTCGGAGGGCATGCCGCCCTCGGCGCCGGTGTCGAGGACGGCGACGGAGTTCCAGCCCTCGCCGATGACGTTCAGTCCGTCGAGGCCCTTGCCGAGGTCCTCCTCGGACTTCCGCTCGTGCTCCGGTGCCGCCTCCAGGCTGTCGCCCTCGGTCACCTTCGCACCCTTGGGCGGGGCGAAGTCGAAGGTCGACGCGGCCGGCGCGGCAAAGCTGACCTGTGTGAAGCCCGCGTCCACCACGGCGGCACCGCCGCTCGCCGGGGTCAGCGTGAACTTCAGTGGCAGCCCGGTCTCCGCATCCACCGCCACACTGATCGCGCCCACCGTGGAACCGGACTGCTTCGGCTCGATGAGCAGCTTGTACGCGTCGCGGCCGGCCACCTGGGCGGTGCCGTCGACGGTCACGGACGTCGTGTCGTCCACCGCCTTCAGGGCCTCCTCGGTGAGGTCCTTGGGCGTGGCCGGCACCTCCTCGGACGCCTTGCCGTCCGCGGCCTCGGTGGCGGTGCCGTGGTAGACCTCGTTGGACGCGCTGTCGTAGCCCCACACGTCCTTGCCGTTGTGGATCAGGCTGTACTCGGCGGCGTTCTCCAGCAGCGACAGCTTCTGCCTGTCCGGGCCGTCGGCCGCGACGCGCAGCGTGTGCGTGCCGGACGCCAGCTCGGTCAGCTTGGCCGACGGGTCGGCCGCAGAACCCTCGCCGTCCGAGGGGGTCGCGCCGGACGTCAGCCCGCTCTCCAGGCCGCCCAGGTCGGGCAGCCCCAGATCGGTGCTGATCTTCACCGTGCCGGACAGCTGCTGTACGTCCGACTCGGCGATCTTCTCGATGAGTTGCTGTGCGCTGATCTCCGGCAGATCGGGGCTGCCGGAGTCGGCGATCGCGGGGACGAGCCCGATGGTCCCCGCAGCCACCCCCAGGACCGCCGCCGGGACGACGTACCGCGCGGCCTTGCGCCGCCGCGCCGCGCGCAGCTCTTCGGCCTGCGCCGCGGTCGTGCTGTCGTCGGATTCGTACGGTGCCATGTGTGCCTTACCTCCGTCGTCGGCGGCGGCTGTCCGTCACTTCGCGTCCTCGCACTCGTCCACCTGAGCCGCCATTCTCACCCGAATAGGTGAGGAGTGGTGTGTTCCGTGGTCTCCATCTGACCAAACCGGATGCGAAGAAGCGTCAGACCGCGGGCTCAACTCCGCGTACTGCTGCGGTATGACACAAGCGAGCGGCGCCTCCCCCGACCCGTAGGGGTCGTAGGGGAGGCGCCGCCTCGATGCCGGGTCTCCGGCGATCCGCTGGCCAGGCCCTATCCCGCGCGGTGCACCACCGCGTCGCACAGTTCGATGAGCGCTGCCTTGGCATCGCACTCCCGCAGCGGCGCAAGCGCCGACCGCGCCTCCTCCGCGTACCGCACGGTGTCCCGCCGTGCCTGCTCCAGCGCGGGGTGCGCCCGCAGCGCGGCCAGCGCCTGCGCATGCCGGGCGTCGTCCGTCAGGTCGGAGTCCAGCAGCTCGCACAGGGCGATGTCCTCGGCCAGCCCCAGCCGGGCCGCGCGCTCGCGCAGCCGCAGCACGGGCAGGGTCGCGATGCCCTCCCGCAGATCCGTCCCCGGCGTCTTCCCGGACTCGTGGGAGTCGGACGCGATGTCCAGGACGTCGTCGGCGAGCTGGAAGGCGACGCCCAGTCGTTCGCCGTACTGGGTCAGGACGTTCACGAGCGACTCGTCGGCGCCCGACATCATCGCGCCGAAGCGGCACGAGACCGCCACCAGCGACCCCGTCTTGCCGGCCAGTACGTCCAGGTAGTGCTCGACCGGGTCGCGCCCGTCCGACGGCCCGGCCGTCTCCAGGATCTGACCGGTGACCAGCCGTTCGAACGCCTCCGCCTGCACCCGCACGGCCTCCGGACCGAGGTCGGCCAGGATGTGCGAGGCACGGGCGAAGAGGAAGTCGCCGGTGAGGACCGCGACCGAGTTGCCCCAGCGGGCGTTCGCGCTCGGTACCCCGCGCCGCACCTCTGCCTCGTCCATCACGTCGTCGTGGTACAGCGTCGCCAGGTGGGTCAGCTCCACGACCACGGCCGAGGGCACGACCCCGGGCGCGTACGGGTCACCGAACTGCGCGGCGAGCATCACCAGCAGCGGGCGGAACCGCTTGCCTCCGGCCCGCACCAGGTGCTGCGCGGCCTCCGTGATGAACGGGACCTCGCTCTTGGTGGCTTCGAGCAACCCTTCCTCGACAGCCGCCAATCCGGCCTGGACATCGGCTTCCAGAGCCTGGTCCCGCACGCTCAGCCCGAACGGCCCGACGACGGTCACGAGGGGTCTCCTGTCTGCTGGTGTCTACCGGCGGTTACGCGGTTTGTCGATACGTCGCTGCCTTCACTCAAGTCAGCGTATCCGGTCACGTTTCGATCACCGAGGGCGCCCGGGGTTACAGGCCGGGCTGTATCGGATCACGAGCGGTATGTTTTCGATCAGTTGATACGAGAAGTTATTTATCGACTTAAGCCGAATAGGTGAGCTTTGTCCGGTAATACCCCCGCCACGCCGTCTCGCCTCCGGCCATTCGGGTGACCGGCTCCCTCCCATCACACCTGAGGGAAGCGCATCCCATGCACACCTGATTAATAGGCACTTGAGCTCATTGTCCGATTTACCACTCTTGCGCTCGTGCGTGACATGACTCACCTTCACCCGTTCACAGGTTCCACGCGGTCGCCAATCATCCGGCTTTCCCGGCTTGCGAGTTGAGCCTTGGCATACGCAAAGGATCAAGCTGACAAAACACCCCAGACAAAGATCAAACAGCATGTTGTGTGAACCCGCTACTTGTTTCCGACATGTGCTCTCGCATACGTTCCGGGCCAGTCGGGCGGACGCCGAATCCTGCCGCCGCCCGGTACCACCGATGACGAGACCACTCACGCACGGCAGGAGCGGGGGACCCAGGTAAGTCGCCGCGCCGGACGTCGTACGACGCACCGGAACGGCTTGGGGTGAAGTTGCGCTCGCAAGGGCGCGGCCGGGCACCTCCCAGCCCGAACCCGACAGCTCACCTCGCAGGCGAAGGAGAGGAACAAGCCCATGCCTGCAAACGGTCAGCCCCGCCGCACCCGCACTGCCCGCATAGCCCGCAAGCTCGCGGTCGCCGGCACCGGCGCGGCCGTGCTCGCCCTGCCGCTCATCGGTGCGAGCACCGCATCGGCCGCCACCCCCGCCGCGGTGACCGCGAAGACCGCCACCACGGCGTACTCCGACAACCTCGACGGCTGGATCCGCGAGTCGCTCGCGATCATGGCGCAGCACGGAATCCCGGGCTCCTACAACGGCATCTACCGCAACGTCATGCGCGAGTCGTCCGGCAACCCGGCCGCCATCAACAACTGGGACTCCAACGCGGCCAAGGGCACCCCGTCCAAGGGCCTGCTCCAGGTCATCGACCCCACCTTCGCCGCGTACCACGTGCCCGGCACGCCGTACGACCCGTTCGACCCGGTCGCCAACATCACCGCCGCCTGCAACTACGCGGCCGACCGCTACGGCTCGATCGACAACGTCTTCGGCGCCTACTGAGCCCTTCGCGCCTACTGAACCTTCGTACCCACCGAGGCCCTGCGCCCGCTGAGCCGCTGCGGGCGCAGGGCCTCGGTGAGGAGCCGTTCGAGGACGACGGCGATGCCGTCGTCCTCGTTCGAGAGGGTGATCTCGTCGGCCACCGCCTTCAGTTCGGGGTGCGCGTTGGCCATGGCGACGCCGTGGGCGGCCCAGTCGAACATCGGGATGTCGTTGGGCATGTCTCCGAAGGCGATGGTGTCCTCGGGGCGCAGCCCCAGATGCCGGGCCGCCAGCGCCAACCCCGTCGCCTTGGTGATGCCGGACGGCTGAAGCTCGACCGTCCCGGGCCCCGACATGGTGACCGTCGCGAGCGAACCCACCACCGAACGGGCCACCGACGCCAACTCGTCGTCGGACAGGGCGGGATGACGCAGCAGCACCTTGCTGATGGGCTCGCACCACAGGTCGTCACGCCGGCCGACCCGTACCGCCGGCAACGTCGGGTGCGGCATCCGATACCCCGGCTCGATGAGCGTCAGGCCGTCGACGCCGTCCTGGTCGACGGCCGCATACACCGTACCGACCTCCGCCTCGATCTTGCCGAGCGCGGTCTCGGCCAGTTCCCGGTCCAGGGTGACCGACCACAGCAGACGGTCCACGCCGGCGTCGTACAACTGCGCGCCCTGCCCGCACACCGCGAGCCCCCCGCCACCCAGGAACTTCAGCAGCGGCCGCACCCTGGGCGCCGGCCGTCCTGTCACCACCAGATGCCGGGCACCGGCCGCCGAGACCCGCGCGAGCGCGGTGAGCGACCGGTCGGAGACCGTGTCGTCGCCGCGCAGCAGCGTTCCGTCCAGGTCGGTGGCGATGAGGGCGTACGCGGTGCGCTCGGCATATGCGATGGGTGCGGCCATGATCAGAGAATACGGACACCACACCCACGCCGTTCATCCCCAACTCCCTTCCACCTGTCCACATTTCAGTGGTCCGACTCCTCGGCGCCGGCCACCGGCCGGGCGAAGGCGCGTTGCGGACAGCGGGTCACGGACAGCGGGACGAGGTCACGGATATGCATGACTCCCCCATTCCGGACATTGCGAACTCTTTGCGCGCTTAAGTCACTGCCCAAGACGGCCGCCGCAGCCGTAACGTGTGCCGCGACCGCATGGACCGCACGTACGAAAGTGAGGCAGCACCCCGATGCCCCCCTTCGATGTCCCCGAGGGCGACCCCTTCGGTCCGCACAACCTTCCGTACGGCGTCTTCTCACCCGCCGGGTCCACCGAACGCACCGTCGGCGTCCGCCTCGGCGACCACGTCCTCGACGCCGGCGCGGCAGCACTGGCACTCGGCTCCCCTTATGCCGCCCTGCTGGCCCGGCCCACCCTGAACCCACTGCTCGCCGCCGGCCGCACCGCCTGGTCGGACGTCCGGCGCGCGCTGACCGCCTGGGTGACGGTGCCGTCCCACCGCGAAACCCTCGCGCCCCTGATGCACCCCCTCTCCTCGGTGACCCTGCACCTGCCCTTCGAGGTCGCGGACTACGTCGACTTCTACGCCTCAGAGAACCACGCCCGGAACGTCGGCCAGATCTTCCGCCCCGACGCCGCCGACTCACTCACCCCCAACTGGAAGCATCTGCCGATCGGTTACCACGGCCGCTCCGGCACGGTCGTCGTCTCCGGCACGGATGTCATCCGCCCCTCCGGCCAGCGCAAGGCCCCGACCGACCCCGCGCCCGTCTTCGGGCCGTCCGTCCGCCTGGACATCGAGGCGGAGGTCGGCTTCGTCGTCGGCACCCCGTCCCCGTTGGGCCGACCCGTTCCGCTGGCCGGCTTCCGCGACCACGTCTTCGGCCTGTGCCTCCTCAACGACTGGTCCGCGCGCGACATCCAGGCCTGGGAGTACGTCCCCCTCGGCCCCTTCCTCGGCAAGTCCTTCGCCACGTCGGTGTCGGCCTGGATCACCCCGCTGGACGCGCTGGACGAGGCACGAGTGGCCCCACCGCAGCGCACCCATCCCCTCCTGCCGTACCTGGACGACACGGACGACGAACCCGGCGGCTACGACCTGCGCATCTCCGTCGCTCTCAACGGTCACGTCATCTCGGAACCCCCTTTCTCCACCATGTACTGGACGGCCGCCCAGCAACTCGCCCACATGACCGTCAACGGCGCATCCCTGCGCACCGGCGACCTGTACGGCTCGGGCACGGTGAGCGGCCCGACCGAACGCGAACGCGGCTCCCTCCTCGAACTGACCTGGAACGGTCGGAACCCACTCGAACTCCCCGACGGCAAGCGGACGTTCCTGGAGGACGGGGATGTCGTGACGCTGTCGGCCTGGGCACCGGGGGCGGGCGGAGTCCGGGTGGGGTTGGGGGAGGTGAGCGGGAGGGTCGTCGCGGGCTGAGCTGTGGGGTGGCGGGTGGTGAGCTTTTCGGGCAAACGCCGGTTCGAGCGCTGACTCCGGGTGCCCGGCGCCGTCATACTGGCGGTGGGTGGTGTGCGCGAGGCGGGACGCGGGACGCGGTCGGCAGGCGCGGCCGCTGCCCCCACCGCACGACCCGAGCCGCCCTTACTCCCGACCAGGATCCGGAGCCCGTGGCATGACCGTCTGCCTGCTCCTGCTGAGCGTCGTCGCCCTGACGGCCGCTGTACCGGCCCCCCGTGCGCTGACCCGGGCCGCGTGGCCCGAACGGGAGCCCGTGGTCGGGCTGTGGGTATGGCAGTGCCTGGTCGCCACCGTCCTGCTGTGCTGTCTGGCCGCCCTCCTCCTGGGCGCGGCCGCCGTCTTCCAGACCGTCCGCGACCAGGTCTTCGCTCCCGCACCGCCTCATGTCACCGCGGCGTACGACCTCTCCGCCGCGCCGCCCTGGGCCGCCGCGCTCACCCTGCTGCTGGCCTGCGGTGCCGCCTGGACCACCGCGATGCTCACCCGGGAGCTGGTCGAGGCCCGGCGGCGCCGCACCCAGGCCCGCGCCCACCTGCGCGAACGCGCCCCCGACCTGCCCGCCGGCCTCCCGGCCGCCCGCGGCCCGCTGCTCGTCCTGGAGGACGAGTACCCCGATGCCTGGTGGCTGCCGGGCCACCCGCCCCAGCTGGTCGTCACCACCGGCGCCCTGCACCGCCTCACCGACCACCAGTTGGACGCCGTCCTCACCCATGAACGCGGACACGCCCGCGCCCACCACGACTGGCTGCTGCACCTCTCGACCGCCCTTGCCACCGGCTTCCCCCGCGTTCCACTGTTCGCCCACTTCTGCGACCAGACCCGCCGTCTGGTCGAACTCGCCGCCGACGACACCGCCTCCCGCCGCTGCGGCCACCTCACCACCGCCCTGGCGCTGATCGAGCTGAACCAGCACCGCGGAGTCCTGTCCTGCGCCTCCAGCCACCGCCTCCTCGGCGAACGCGTAGACCGCCTTCTGCAACCCCCGCCCCGCCTTGGCCGCCGCCACCGTGCCCTGACGACCACGGTGGCCGCCCTGGTCCCCCTGGTGCCGCTCCTGATCACGTTCGCCCCGGGCCTGACGGCGTTGGGGTAAGGGCGCAGGAGGGACGGTGGACGGCACCCCAAGCCCTGTCCAGCGGTCCGCCTATATCCAGTCGTCCGGCTCCGGCCCCTCGGGCGGCTCGGGCCAGTCGTCCGGCCCGCCCTGGTCGGCCGCGGTTCCCGGAACCGGTGGTGCACCTGCGTCGGCCTGCCCGGCCGGGGCACCGGGCGGCCCCCCCAGGG
>NZ_JBQQCE010000090.1:0-25899 GCF_052245645.1 Streptomyces sp. KR55
ATTCCCGGACCACGGACACGATCCGATGGCGCCGGATGCGGAGCGAACGCGGGGGACCAGTGTGCCCAACACCGTTCGAGGCACGCGGCTGAGCATGTGCAACTCATGCTCAGTCTTTAGGAACGGTTCGGGCCGGCAGTCGTCGCGGGTCGCGATGCCGTACGCACGTACTACGAGGCAGTCGCAGAGGATCGACGCGCCGATGTCACGATCCTCCACACCTACACCATCGATGAGCAGGTCGCCGGCGGCTTCGCGGACGTCACGTTCAGTGACTTGGCGGGATGGGAGGCGAAGGTGCACATGTCGCTCGTCCTGCGGCGCGACGACAGCGGCTGGAAGATCCGTCAGTACCACGTCTCCCGGGTCGCCGCCCAGGACTGAGGTCCCACCCGGCCGGCCGCGCGCCGCAGTCCCGAAAAGACGTCCTGCGCGTCGCCGGTGTGGACTTGCGCTTCGACGCTTCGGTGACCGGCGTTGCCCGGGAGGATGGCACAGAGAGTCCCGTACGGGTCACTCTGGCTGACGGGAACTCACTGGTCGCGGACGAAATCCTGCTCGCAACCGGTCGCTCGCCGCACACTGCGGCCATCGGCCTGGAGACCGTCGGCCTGACCCCTGGGGACTGGCTGACCGTGGACGATTCGTACCGGGTGACGGGTGTCGCTGACGGGTGGCTCTATGCGGTCGGCGACGTCAACAAGCGGGCGTTGATGACGCACCAGGGCAAGTACCAGGCGCGTATCGCGGGTGCCGTGATCGGAGCGCGCGCCAAAGATGAGCCGCTCGACGACAGCCGATGGAGCGCGCACGCTTCGACGGCCGACAGCGTCGCTGTGCCTCAGATGGTCTTCTCAGAACCCGAGGTGACCAGCGTGGAGCTGACGACGCAGGAGGCGGAGCGCACCGGGCGTCAGGTCGACGTCGTGGACTACGACATCGGCCGCGTCGCCGGCGCGGCCCAGTATGCCGACGGCTACCGCGGCAAGGCACGCCTGCTGATCGACATCGATCGCGGCACTGTCGTCGGTGTGTCCTTCGTCGGTCCCGAACACTCAGGAACTCCTGTACTCGGCGACCGTCGTGATCACCAGTGAGGTGCGCGTGGATCGGCTGTGGCACGCCGTCCGTCCCCGCGTTCCCGACGATCAGTGAGGTCTGGCTGCGCGTCCTCGAGACCTACCGGGACCGCGCCGACAAGGTGACATGACACCGCTGCGGTGCACCCCTGATGGGCCGCCATCTGATGTCCCTCAGTTCCCGTTCGTTTCCGTGCGCTCTGGGCGCCTTCGCTGAAATGGAGAAAGACATGCGGGAGTTCCTCGTCGAACTCACCACGACCGTCCCGGAAGGTACCGACCCGGCCGAGGTCGACCGGGTCCGCGCCGCAGAGGCCGTACGCGCCAGGGAACTGGCGGCCGGCGGACACCTGATGCGTCTGTGGCGCCCGGTTGGGGAACTGCGCAGCATCGGCGTGTGGCGCGCCGACGACGAGGCGGAGCTTCAGCAGAAGGTGCTTGGCACGCTGCCGTTGTGGCCCTGGATGACCGCAGCCATCACGGAGTTGCAGTCTCATCCCAATGATCCAGGCAGCGCCGGCACACCTGTCTGACCCCTGTTCCGGCCGCCCGGCCCCATAAGCGGGCGGCCGTGTCCTCTCCGACAAACTCCTCAGAGGGCGTTTGATCTAGGTGGATTGCCCTTTATCTCCTAGTAAGTTCCTCGCCAGGTGGGTGTCGCCTCGTCCGTTATGCGCTTGGTGAGGTTGTCGATCGAGGCGATGTGGATCATGGCTTCGGAGCTGGCGGGCAGGGTCTCGTAGTCTCGGGCGAGGCGCCGGTGCAGCATGATCCAACCAATACTTCGTTCGACAACCCAGCGCCTTTTGACAACGTGGAAGCCGCGAACTCCTGGGTTTCTGTTGACGACTTCGACGTCGATTCCGAGGCTGGCGCCGTGCTCGATGACGGCGTTCTTGAAGCCGGTGTCGACCCAGCTCTTGGAGATGGTCGGGTAGGTCTGCTTGGCCTGGTCGAGGAGTTGGATTCCGACGGCGTTCTCGGACAGGCTTGCGGCGGTGACGGTCACGGCGAGGATGAGTCCGATCGTGTCGGTGAGGATGCCCCGTTTCCTCCCGACGATCTTCTTGGCGGCGTCGGTTCCCTGGCTGGTCAGGGGCACATTGGTGGAGGTCTTCACACTCTGGGTGTCAATCACGGAAGCGGTCGGTTCGGGCTTGCGCCCTTCCTTCACGCGGGCCAGGCCGGTCAGGTCGTAGTTGAGCTGGGTGAGGATTCCCTCGTCGCACCAGGCGGCGTAATAGGCGTAGACAGTGCCGTGGTTGGGGAAGTCGTGCGGGAGGTACTTCCAGGGGATTCCGGTGCGATTGATGTAGAGGAGTGCGTTGAATACGTCGCGCAGGTCGACCTTGGCCGGCTGCCCGGTTGGTCTGCGGTCGAGCCGAGCGTTTCTCCAGGCCGTCAACGTCGGCTCGATCAAGGCCCATCGGGCGTCGGACAGGTCGCTCGGATACGGCTTCCGCTGACTCACGGCACAGCGTGATCATGGACGCGTCGGAGGGCTCCGTTCCGCTGCCCATCGGGCGTTTCTGGGTCCTTTTCAAACCAGCCCGTCGGATCACCTGCGGTGACGCCCGTTCCGTGCTGAAAATTGGCGTGGTTGCTGCCTGTTGAGGCCGTTTCGTCTGTGATCTTCGAGGTCGTAAACCAGCCGGGCACGGGGAGCCAGCCAACGGGCGCCTTCAGTGTGGCCTCGAGCACGCGGATGAGATTTCCCCAGCAGCCCTTTGGCTCCCACAGGCAGCAGCCACCGGGGAGTTGAGGAGGCGGAGATGCTCGCGGAGACCCACGACACCGAGGAAATCATCGAACGGGTGGCGGCCCTGGACATCGGGAAGGCCGAGGCGGTGTGCTGCACCCGCGTCCCTCGGGAGGGAACACCGGGGCGGCGCCTGCAGGAAGTCGGCACCTGGCCGACGATGACCCGGTCCCTGCTGGAGCTGTCGGACCACCTGCGATGCCTGGGCGTGACCCGAGTAGTCATGGAAGCCACCTCCGACTACTGGCGGCCGGCGTTCTACATCCTGGAGGCCGCGGGGTTCGAGGTCTGGCTGGTCAACGCCCGGGACGTCAAGCACCTGCCGGGCAGGCCCAAGACCGACAAGCTGGATGCGGTCTGGCTCGCCAAGGTGGCCGAGCGGCAGATGATCCGCCCCAGCTTCGTCCCACCCCGCGAAATCCGCGCGCTGCGGGACCTGACCCGCTACCGCACCGACCTGGTGACCGCACGCACCAGCGAGAAGCAGCGCGTGGAGAAGCTGCTGGAGGACGCGCAGATCAAGGTCAGCGCAGTGGCCACTGACATCTTCGGCTCCTCCGGCCGCGACATGCTGGCCGCGCTGATCGCCGGTGAACGCGACCCCAAGGTCCTGGCCCAGTACGCACGCCGCCGACTGCGCGCCAAACTCGTGGCGCTGGAAGAGGCGTTCACCGGTCACTTCACCGACCACCACGCCTTCCTGCTCTCGCAGATGCTGGCCCGAGTCGATGCCATCGACGCCGACATCGCAGCGCTGGACACCCGGATCAGCACCGAGGTCGCCCCGTATGCCGAGGCAATCGCGCGGCTGAGCCAGATCCCCGGCATCAATCCGGTCTCCGCCCATGTGATCATCGCCGAGATCGGGCTCGACATGTCCCGCTTCCCCACCGCCGCCCACCTCGCCTCCTGGGCGAAGTTCGCCCCCGGCGTCAAGGAATCCGCCGGGAAGAAGAAGGGCCGGGGCAGCACCGGACACGGAAACGCCTACCTGGCCCGGATCCTGGGCAACTGCGCCAGCGCCGCCGGCAAGACCGACACCTTCCTGGGCGAACGCTACCGGCGCATCGCCCGTCGCCGCGGCAAGAAGAAAGCCCTGGTCGCGGTAGGCCGCTCGCTGCTGGTGGTGATCTGGCACCTGCTGTCCGACCCGGACACCGAATTCCGTGACCTCGGCTCCGACTTCTACGACGCCCGTATCGACCCCGAGCGCCGAAAGCGCAACCACCTCCGCCAGCTTGAAGCCCTCGGATACAAGGTCACCCTCGAAGCCGCGGCATAGCCAGGGCACCTTTCCGCCCGCTGGCACTCCGCCCGTGGGCCGACGACGCACGCCTGCCGCATGGTCAATTTTCGGATGAGACGGACTTCGTGCACGAGAACCGGAGCAAACGGGCGGCCAAGTTCGCAGCTCGATAGACGCGAGGGCGCGCGTATAGGGCAAACACCTCAAGCCTGACGGCCATGAAAGTTACTTACCGACATAGACCATTACTAAATGCCCACCCAGAGGGCGGTTCGTGAGCCTATGAGCCTTTCTGTCGTCGCCTGATGGTGTGGGTGCGGGCGGAAGCTACCGGCCCGCGGCCGCTGGTTTGCTGGGGTAGCGGGGTGAGTGAACGCACGCCGTACCCGAGTGACTTATCGGATGAGCAGTGGTCACTGATCGAGCCGGTGATCACCGCATGGAAGGCCCGACACCGCTCGGTCAGCGGTCACCAGGGCGCCTACGCGATGCGGGAGATCGTGAACGCGATCCTGTACCAAGGCAGGACCGGCTGCCAGTGGGCCTACCTCCCGCACGACCTGCCGCCGAAGAGTGCGACGTACTACTACTTCGCCATCTGGCGGGACGACGGAACCGACCAGGTCATCCATGAACTCCTGCGCTGCCAGGTCCGGGAGAAGGCCCGCCGATTAGAGGACCCGACCCTGGTGGTCCTGGACACGCAGAGTGCCCACGTGGCCGCCGGGGTTCCCGCCGGCACTACCGGCCGGGATCCGGCGAAGAAGGTCCCTGGCCGCAAGCGGGGCCTGGCCGTCGATGTGCTCGGGCTGGTCATCGCCGTCACTATCCTCGCCGCAAGCGCGCACGACAACGTCGCGGGCATCGCCCTGCTGAACCAGGTCGCCGAGCACACCGGAGAAACCGTCGAGAAGGCCCTGGTCGACCAGGGCTTCAAGGACCAGGTCGTCGCGCACGGCAGCGGCCTGGGCATCGACGTCGAGATCGTCGAACGAAACCCGCAGGAGACAGGGTTCGTCCCACAGCCGAAGCGGTGGAGGGTCGAGCAGACCTACGGCATCTTGATACTGCACCGGCGCCTGGTCCGCGACTACGAGCACCGCCTGTCCTCCTCCGCCTCGCGCGTCTACTGGGCGATGACCCACGTCATGGTCCGCCGCCTGACCGGCGCGAACACCCCCACCTGGCGCGATGCGGAAGCGGTGAAGGCATGAACATCAAGCCTCTGCTCGACGCGCTCGACCTCCAGGAGGACGCCGCCCGGGCCCTGGCCGACGGCCTCCGCACGCAGATCGACGAACTGCAGGGCCGGCTACGGGAGGCCGAGACCCACCTCGAGCACCTGGCGATCACCCGGAAGACCGTCACCGCCCTCGCGGACCGACTCCCGGCCCACACTGCTTCGCCGGACCTTCCCGAGCACCCGGACTACCCCCGCATCCTCGCCGTCTTCAACGAGGCCACCGGCCCGCTGAGGGCCCGCGACGTCTGCCAAGCCCTCGACCACGAACTGCTGCCGAAGAACATCGAAGGCACCCGCGCCAAGCTGAAACGTCTGGTCAAACTCGACATCCTGACCGAGATCGACACCGGCAACTTCGCCAGGAAGCAGTAACCGACCGAGCACCGCGATCAGAAGCCCTGACTCAGCCTCACCCGAAAATGACGTACTCCACGCGCTTACCGCCCCGAGGCAGGGCGCGGAGTTCTCGACCGCAGGGTCCCACAATGGGCTTAGGAAGGAACTCATTCTGGACGGGTTCCGGGCGCGGAGGATGCATTATCAGCGAGGTGCTCCACGCCCCATTGTCTGAGCATCGCGAATGCCGGCCCGAGGGCAGTGCCTGCTTCGGTGAGTCGGTACGAGACGCGTACGGGATGGCCTTTGATCACGTCCCGTGCTACGAGACCATGAGCGGAAAGCTCGGCCAACCGGTCTGACAGGAGCCGTGCACTGATGCCGGCGACGGAGCGGAGCAACTCGTTGAAGAAGGACGGCTTCTGCATCAGTGCTGCCAGGATCAGACCGCTCCAGCGCTTACCCAGGAGTTCTGACAGTTCCTTGATGCCTTCGCATGGGTCCCGTTCCATCCCACAACCGTCATCCGGTGCATAGCGCATCGGGCGCCTCCCTAACTTCGCCGTGTGGTTGCGGCAGAACGTACTGAACTTCGACGACTCCGCGTCAACGGAGACGAATGTTGTCGTTCAGGCGGCTGACCACCTCGGCTGGGGCTCCCGCGTTGGCGCTGATCGGCTGGCAGGTCCAGATTAGTGAACAGGATATGCGAGATGCAAGATGTTCTGACGCCCAACACATTTGAGGCCCTCTGTCGCCCTTCGGAGTGCACACCGAATCACAGCCAGGCCGAGTCGGAGGCAGAGCGGGAAGATGATCAGCTGCCAGCAGCGCTGGCGTGCCGAACTCCGTGAGGTGGCTTGCGCTGTCAGCGGCTTCTCTCCTGTGCCACGAGTTCGCGGGCGGCCGGGGCGACTTCGGCACCGAAACGCTGGATCGTCGCTGCGTCGTCACCACCAATGATGAACGCACTGACCCCGTGGTTGAGTGCGAGACCGGCGATCTGCTCCGGCCATGCCTCAGCAGGGCCGTTGAGCAAGCCGCGTGAGGTGGAGGAGAACTGGACTTGCATGAAGTTCATCAAACGGCGCACGGCCGACGGGGATCGCCCTGCCGACTCGGCTGCCTCGTCGATGCGGGCGTTCATCTCTGGCAGCGAGTCCGCTCCCCGCGGCAAGTACTCGATGGAGGGCAACCAGCCGTCACCGACAGCGCCGGTCAGGGCGAGCATTTTGGGCTTGTAGGCACCGACCCACACAGCGATGTCGTGTGCAGGCCGGGGGCCGCGCCTGGCCCCGTCGATCTCGTAGTACTGACCGTGGTGGCGGACCCCGCCGCGGGTGTCGGTGTCCCACAGGTCGCGGATGATGGCGATCCCCTCGCGCAGGGCTTCGACGCCCTGTCCGGCCGTGAGGCGGCGTCCTCCCATGGCCTCAATGCCGTCCCAGAAGGCACCAGCACCGATGCCCAGTTCGAAGCGTCCGCCGGAGAGGAGGTCCAACGAGGCCGCTGCGCGCGCCAGGACAGCGGGCGGGCGCAGGGGCAAACTGGTGACGTTCGCGCTGATGTGGACGTTCTCGGTGCGGGCGGCCACGTAGGCGAGGAGGGTGGAGGTATCCAGGAACGAGGCTTGGTAGGGGTGGTCCTGAAAGCTGACCAGGTCAAGGCCCGCACGGTCGGCGGTGACCGCCAGGTCGACGGCCTGCTGGGCCGCGCCGGCGGACGGAGTGATGAACGAGCCGAAGAGCAGGTCATGTCCGTAATCGCTCACGGGGAGCTCCTCAAATTTCGCGTGCGTCAGCCGAGGTGGCCCGCAGGTCCGGGTGGGGGGCGATGTTGAAGTTGTCGCGGAACAGGTTGTCCGGGTCGTAACGGCGCTTGACCTCCCGCAGCCGGTTCAGGACAACGGGTGGGAAAGCATCGTGGAGACGCTCGGGCCGGGGGTCGGTCTCGAAGCTGAGGTAGAGGCCGTCGAAGTGCTGGCGCAGCGGGTCCCAGGCCTGGTTGAGGCTGTCGTGGTCCGCGCCCATGGCAGTCACCTGGAAGGCAGATGCCCGGTGTGGGAAGGCCATCTCGTCGGCAGGGACGTCGGCGATGGCCCCGCCCATGGCGCGGAGCTCGAAGAAGTGCACCTGCCCGGTACGCAGGAGGTTCGCGGCGTCGCGGGCGAATTCGGGTGTGAACTTGGGCAGGAATGCGGAGCGGGATACCGGTTCACCCACACCATGGTGGCCCGCGGGGCCGACATCGGCGGCGGATCCCATGACGCCGGCGTACGGGGTGACGACGACCTGTTGCTGGTGGAGCATTCCGATCTGGGCGAAGGGCGTCAGCCGCTCCACGATGACGTCGGGATCGGGGTTGTCGACGACGCCGAGGAGCTGGATGTTCCAGTGGCCCTGCCGGGGACGTCCGGTGATGAAGAAGACCGTGGTGTCACGGGGCGCTTCGGATGCGATCCTGCCGAAGTCGGTCATTGCCTGGGCGATGTCCGTGGTGACGATCCCCAGCTGGGCGTGGCCGACTTGTCCGACCTCATCCACCTGGAACTCGAATGCCGTACCGACGCCGAAGTTCGCGCCGGCTCCGCGCACCGCCCAGAACAAGTCGGGGTGCTCCGTGGCGCTGGCCCGGATGTGGCTTCCGTCGGCGAGTACCATCTCGACGGCGCGCAGGTGGTCGATGGTGAGACCGTGTGCACGGCCGAGCAGTCCGATGCCGCCCGCGGTCGCCAGTCCGCCGACGCCGACACCGCCGTAGTCGCCGGAGCCGAGAGCCCAGCCGTGCGGGTGCAGGACGGCGGAGACCTGCTTCCAGGTCGCTCCCGGGCCGATGCGCACCCGGCGCTCCGCGTGGTTCAGCACCTCGATGCCGTTCATCCGGCCTACGTCGACGACGAGGCCGCCATGGTTGGTTGAGCGGCCGCTCACGCCGTGGCCGGCGCTGCGTATGCCGAGTGGCAGATGGGTGTGGCGCCGCGCGAAGCCCAAGGCGTCCGCGACCTCATCCGGGGTTCCCGGACGCAGCACCAGTCCGGGCGCGCCGCCGCGCAGATAGTTGGACGAGACACCGCGATAGCTGGGATCTCCCGGCTCGACGGCGTGGCGGGTCAGGGACTCCGGTATCGCGTCATAGTCGATACCCGGGCTGCGTCGGGCCCGTGCGGCTATGGAGAGGAGCGGGCGGGCAACACCGGGTGCGGTGCTCATGAGGTCCGCGAGCCGCTCGACGTCCCGCGCCGAGGCGACCGGGACGACCACTGGCAGGCCACCTTCGGCCAGTGCTGCCAGTTCGTCGGCCGAAACGTTCGCCGAGGCGGTCACCCACGCGGTGGGGTCGGTGATGACGCGGCCTGGCGCCAGGAGTTCCAGGCTCTCCGCGGCCTTGGTCACGACGGTTTGATAGGGCACCGCGGCATCCCGTTGGGAGGGCCTGGCCACGTCCGGGAGCACCACACCGAGGCTGATGCGGTCCGTCCTTCCCACGAGCCAGCAGGCAGCAGTCCAGGGATCCACGCCGACTGTCCGATCTGGCGTGCCCGATGCACGCTCGGTCACGCCGGAGGCGTCGACGACGACCAGCGCGAGACCACGTTCTTCGGCCAGCCTGGCGAGTTCGACCCAGCCGCCGTTGACGCCGTCGGACACCGCCGGATCGAAGGTGATTCCCAGTTCCATGTCTATCCAATGCCTGACACGAGCCCCATACTGCTTCAAGGCTCAACAATATACTATGTCAATAATTTAATAGCCCAAAGAGTTCCCTCGGTGGGCTGAGCCGGCGGGCAGGGCTCCAGGACCATGGGCCGCCCGGCGCGGAGCTTCGATGGCTCGACACGACGACGTGGTCAAGGGCATGCGGCCCTGCCGGAAATCGGCGTCGGCGGCACGAGGCCCCCGGGTCCGTTGCACCCCGCGCTCGGGGGTACGGCCGTCCGCGAGGACGGCCGTACCGCGCGATGGTGTTACGGCTCAGGCGATGTAGAAGGGACCGCCGTTGCCTTCCTTCTGGTAACCGAAGTGGGTCCGCTCGGTGCGGGAGGTCTCCGCGACGGTCCAGGCGTGGTACTTGGTGTTGACGGTGGCGCCGGCGAGCCGCTCAGGCCAGGTCTGGCCGTTGGAGGTCGTCTTGGTGAGGGTCTTCTCGGTCACGTAGTTCGCGATCGAGTTGATCCAGTTCTCGCCGCCGACGAGCTGGTGCTCACGGCCCAGCCCCTCGATGAAGCCCAGCAGGGCCTCATTGTTGCTCATCTCCCGGAGGGCCTCCTGGGAGTAGTTCAGCACGTCGTGCCAGTACTCGCGCACGATCTCGACGTCCTCGCGGGTTCCCCAGCGGGAGATGTGACCGCCGATGAGGGCCTTGAAGTCGTAGGAGAGGATGTCATCGTGGGCCTGGTAGAAGCCGCTGATGTTCTCCGAGACGTCGCAGTGCATGAAGGTCACGGAGCCGGGGCTCACGATGTCGATCTTGGTGAGGACCTTCTGCTCGGGGCCGTAGATGTAGATGTTGCCCGGGCAGTGGTCGGCACCCTTGTACGACAGCTCCAGCTTGACGCCGCCGACCTCAAGCTCGGCGTCCGTGTGGAAGGTCTCGGTGGGCAGCGGGCGGTACTTGTCGGGGAAGCGGGTCAGCAACTCGCGCGTGATGTCGTGCGCGATGATCTTGACCTCGGGCCCGAACTGGGAAGCGGCCCCGATGTGGTCGGAGTGCCAGTGGCTGTAGATCAGGTGCGTGATCGGCTCCCTGGTGACGGAGCGGACCGCTGACTGGATGTTCTCGCCGAGTCCGGGCGGGGCGTCGATCACGATGACGCCGCTGCCTGTGACGACGAAGCCTCCGTCATAGCCGGACGGGCTCGTGACCCAGTAGAAGTTGCCGCCGTCGCCCACGTTCTCCACGTGGTAGCCCTTCTCATAGAAGGACGGGTCGTTGAGGTATTCCGGCATGAACTGCTTCGGAGACGGCACGTGCTCGGAAGCCAGAGCCTTCGGGAAGCCCCACTTCGTCGAGTAGAAGTCGCCGTACTTGCTAGCCATGGTCGTCCTTGTCTGTGACCGGGCGGAGACCCCCGGGTCCGGCAGGTGCGTCATCGGCGCGGACCGGATGAGGAGAGGCAGCCTTCTTGGCGGCGAGCTACTGCCGCACCGAGGGCTTCAATGCCTCCGCGGAACGTTTGCCCGGCAATCATGTTGCGCGACAAAACATCTGTCAATCTCAATGATTCGCCTAGATCATCGAGGCGACCATCGCGCACCGGGCTCTCAAGAGGCCTTCTAGCTGCACCTCTCACGCTACGTGTCCGCTCATGGACGGAGTCGGGCGCAGAACATGTGGTTGGGAACACATTTGTTTGACAAGATGTTCTTTACCGCACATTGTTTAAGTACTTCAATGATTGCGTTGCCAACACGACGCTCACCCAACACTTAAGGACCCGTCATGCGCATCCGGGCAGCAGTGGCCGAGGGCCAGAGCCAGCCGCTGGTGATCGAGGAGCTTGAGCTCGACGAACCGAAGGACGACGAAGTCTTGGTGAGGCTCGTGGCCACAGGCATCTGCCAGACCGACGCCCACGCCTGGCACCAGCGCATACCGGTCGGCCTCCCCTACGTGCTCGGACACGAGGGCGCCGGCGTCGTCGAGAAGGTCGGCAAGTCGGTCGAGGCCCTGCAGCCCGGTGACCACGTCGTTCTGTCGTTCCAGTCGTGTGGGCGGTGCGAACCGTGCCTCGGGGGTCACCCGGCCTACTGCGACCAGGCCTTCACAGCCAACTTCTCCGGCGCCCGGCTCGACGGCAGCCGAGGGGTCCGCCGCAGCCGCACCGCGGACGGCGAGATCGCGGAACGTGAGATCAACGCGCACTTCTTCGGGCAGTCGTCGTTCGCGACGCATGCCCTGACGAGCGTCTCGAACACCGTCAAGGTGCCCAAGGACGCGCCGCTGGAGCTGCTGGCCCCGCTCGGTTGCGGTCTGCAGACGGGTGCCGGGGCCGTGATGAACTCGTTCGCGCTCCCGGCCGGGGCGAGCATCGCCGTGCTGGGCGTCGGCGCCGTCGGATTCGGTGCCCTGATGGCGGCCCGGGTGGCCTGCGCGGCGAAGATCATAGCCGTCGACGTCCAGGCCGAACGTCTGGCGCTGGCCGAGGAGTTGGGCGCGACCCACACCATCGACGCCCGTCAGGGCGATGTGACCGCGGCCATCAGGGAGATCGCGCCCAGGGGTGTCGACTTCGTTCTCGACACCACGGGCCGTCCGGAGATGCTCGGCCACGCGGTCGCGTCCCTCGCGTCGATGGGGCAGGTCGGGCTCGTCGCGGGCGGGTCGCCGGAAGCGGCAGCACCCGCCGCCGAGCTCGCCCTCGGAAAGAGCGTCGCGGGAATCGTCCAGGGCGACGCCGTCCCGCAGCGGTTCATCCCTCAGCTTGTCGAGCTGTTCCAGTCCGGCCGCTTCCCGGTCGACCGCCTGGTGCGCTTCTACGACTTCGAGGACATCAACACCGCGTTCGCCGACGCCGCCCGCGGTGACGTCGTCAAGCCGGTCCTGCGCTTCGCCGGTCCGGTCAGCTGACGGTCAGACGCGCTCCCCCCGGGACGGCGTGCGTCACCGCATCGCGGGCAGTGCTCACGCCGCCCGGCTCGCCCGTTGCCACGCGGGTTCGCACCTCCCTTTTCCCGGATTCCCACACACTCACCGGCCGGCCGGAGACGTCACGCGCACACTTCCCGGCTGGCCGGTGACCTCTCGCTGCGCCCCTGTGCGCCCTTAGGTGACCCATGCCTTCACTGTCGGCCTCCCGTGCCTTCTCCACCCGAACGACCTTGCTGGTCCTTCTCCTCGCCGTCTTCGCGTTCGCTCTGCTGCAGTCGTTGATCAACCCGGTACTGCCCGCGTTGCAGAAGGACCTCGACACGACGCAGAATCTGATCGCCTGGGTGATGACCGCCTTTCTGCTCTCTGCCTCCGTGTGCACACCCGTGGTCGGCCGTCTGGGCGACCGCTACGGCAAGGATCGCGTCCTGGTCGCCTCGCTTCTCGCACTGGCCGCGGGCTCGGCCATCTCCGCAGCGGCACCCGACATCTCCCTCATGCTCGTCGGACGGGTGGTGCAGGGCGTGGGCGGTGGCGTACTCCCGCTGACCTTCGGCATCATCCGCGACGAGCTGCCGCAGGAGAAGACACCGGGTGCCATCGGTGTCGCCGCAGCCCTGGCCGCGGTGGGCGGTGGGGTGGGCGTCGTCGTGGCGGGACCGCTGACCGACGCCTTCGGCATCCGCTCGCTGTTCTGGATCCCAGCCGCGCTGATTGTCGCGGCCGCTGTGGCGGCCCGCGTCGTCATACCGCCCTCGCCCGCGCGGAACCCCACTCCCGTCAGCTGGCTCGCCACCACGTTGATGGCCGGCTGGCTGGTAGCACTGCTCGTTCCGTTGGCCCAGGCGTCCCGATGGGGCTGGACGTCGCCCGCGGTGATCGCGCCCCTCCTGGCCGCCGTGGCACTCGCCACGTGGTGGGTCGTCGTGGAGAAGCGCTCGGACCGTCCGCTGGTCGACATGCGGATGATGCGCAGCACCGCGGTGTGGACGACGAACCTAGTCTCCTTGCTCTTCGGTGTCAGCCTGTTCGCCGTGATGGCTTTCCTGCCCGTCTTCGTGCAGACGCCCCCGCAGGCCGGCTACGGCTTCGGTGCGAGCGTCACCCAGGCCGGCCTGCTGCTCCTGCCGATGACTGTGACGATGTTCTTCGCCGGGCTCGCCTCGGCCCGGCTGGTCAAAAGGTTGGGGGCGCGCCATGTACTCGTGACGGCCTCGGCGCTGAACGTCGTAGCGGTGGTCGCACTCGCGGTCGAGCACGACCGGCGCTGGCACATCGCCGCTGCCCTGGCGCTGATGGGAGTGTCCCTCGGTATCGCCTTCTCGACGATGTCGAACGTCATCGTCGCCGCCGTCCGCCCGGACCAGACCGGCGTGGCCAACGGTGTGACGGCCAACGTCCGCACCATCGGGGGGTCGGTCGGCGTGGCGGTGATGAGCGGCATTCTGAGTGCGCACACGCCCGCCGACGGCCTGCCGACCGAAAGCGGATACGCCTACGGGTTCGCGGTCCTGGCGGTCGCAGGAGTCGCCGCTCTGCTGATCGCTTCCCTCATCCCTGTTCCGAAGCACGGAGCGCATGCCCTGCGCTGAAGCCCTATAGGGGGCGGACAGTCCTGCGAAGCGGCGAGGCGCGGGGCGACATCACGGCCCTCAGGGGCCGGGCGTCCCCTCCGGCTGAGGGAACACCCTGCTCACCGCAAGACACGGGTCCGTCTCGGGCGTGGCCGCGACGATGTGCTCCGCGGCGCGCTCAACCGCGGCGCGGAACATGTCTCGCTGCTCCTCCGGCAGCCCGCGGAGTACCTGGTCCTCAGCGTGAGCGACCCGCTCCTCGGCAGCGGCCAGCGCCTGCCGACCCAGTTCAGTGGCCACGATGCGCCGCGCACGGCGATCACGCGGATCGCGTTGCCGCTCGATCAGGCCGGCGGACTCGAGATCGTCGATGAGGTAGGTCATCACGCTGCGGTCGATCACGAGACGTGTGGCCAGCGCACCTTGCGTAGGCACCTCCTCGTGCACGACCACGGCCAGGATGTGGTATCCGCGGCTGGCATGCGGCAAATCCTGGAGTGCCACCTCGACGTACTCGTGCCAGCGGCGCAGGACCATCCCGAGCGACCAGCCGAAGTTCGTTCCTCGCTGGTGACCGACGGGTTCCTGCTGCTGGGACGAGTTCGTAGCCGTGGACATGCGAGAAGTGTACCAAAGACTGTGTTGATCAACACATAGGTTGCCAGTCAGACTATTAGTGGGACACAATTTATGTGGCGCATCAAGTATTGCTCGCGGGTGCCATAGGCGCCCGCCCGCCCTGCGGCCGCCGGCAGGCGGAGCACGCCGTTACGGCACACGAGTGGAATGGACACAGCCGTGCGCAAGATCCATCAGGTCTACATCGACGGGCACTTCGTCACCCCTCACGGGACCGAGATCGCCCCGCTTCACAACCCCGCGACCGAGCAGGTCGTCGGCGAGGTACGGCTTGCCGACGAGACCGATGCCCGCGCGGCGGTCGCCGCCGCCAAGCGGTCCCTGGCCGGCTTCTCCAGGACCACCAAGCTCGAACGCATCGCCCTGCTCAAGCGGCTGAGCACCTCATTCGCCGACCGGCTCGACGACCTCAAGGCGGCGATGACCGAGGAGTACGGCGCCGTGCGCGGCATCATCGAGGGTCTGCTCCCCTTGGCACCCAAAATGTTCGACGAAGCCGCCGAACTCCTTGAGTCCTACGAGTTCCAGCAGACCCGCGGCACCACCACGGTCTCCATGGAACCGCTCGGTGTCGCGGTGGCGATCACACCGTGGAACCTCAGCGCCGTCTTCGTGGCGCAGAAGGTCGCCAGCGCCCTTGCCGCCGGCTGCACCGTCGTCGTCAAGCCCAGCGAACTCAGCGCGCTGCAAACGCAGGTCATGATGGAGGCATTCGACGCCGCGGACCTGCCGCCCGGCGTGGTCAACGTCGTCACGGGCCGAGGCGCGAGCGTCGGTGACACCCTCACCTCACACCCGGACGTCGCCAAGGTCGACTTCACCGGCTCGACGGGGGTCGGGCAGCGCATCATGCGCAACGCCGCCGACACCTTCAAGCGCCTCACGCTCGAACTCGGCGGCAAGAGCCCGACCATCCTGCTCGACGACGCCGACATCCCCGCCGCCGTCGGTGCCGCCCTCACCTCCGGATTCCTCAACAACGGCCAGACCTGCTTCGCCGGAACCCGGATCCTCGCGCCGCAGAGCAAGCTGGACGAGGTCCTCGCGACCATCGAGTCCGCGATGCCCGCCTTCGCGGCGGGCGACCCGACAGACCCGGCGACAGGTGTGGGCCCCGTGGTCAGCCAGGCTCAGTTCGACCGCGTCCAGAACTACATCCGGCTCGGCCAGGAGGAAGGCGCGCGCCTCCTGGCCGGAGGCGAAGGCAGGCCGGAAGGCCTGGGGGAGGGCTGGTTCGTCCAGCCCACCGTCTTCACGGGCGTCACCAACGACATGCGCATCGCACGCGAAGAGATCTTCGGTCCCGTGCTCGTCGTCATCTCCTACCAGGACGACGACGAAGCGGTCGCCATCGCCAACGACAGCCCCTTCGGTCTCCAGGCGCACGTCTTCTCGAGTGACCCCAAGCGGGCTCGCCAGGTGGCCGAACAACTCGAGGCAGGGACCGTACTCGTCAACCGGATCTTCGGCGACCCCGGGGCCCCCTTCGGTGGTACGAAGCAGTCCGGCATCGGGCGCCACCACCACACTTACGGACTTGAGTCCTACCTCGAGCCCCGGGCCATCACCGCCTGACCCACAGTGAGGATCGGCTTGTAGGGCACAGCCGTTGGCACGAACAGGGACTGATCCAGCTCACGCGGGAGCCGAAAGCGAGCTGGATCAGTGCTGTGCGCGTTTGGAGGAGCACAAGCCACCTCCAGGAGCGTTTCACGGAACCGGGAGCGAAGGGCGAACCGTGGGCGCTCCCCTGCGTGAGACCCATACTGGGTGAAACGACATGGTGGTGGCGAAGCCAATACCCAGTGCGGCACCCGCGCCAGGGAACCTACAGCGACCACAGGTTCCTCGCCTGGGGCCAGCCGCCTCACCGGCTCAGCGACTCGGCGACTCGGCGTCGCCCATGACGACTACCGGGAGCTGTCCGGCGTCGAGTGTGAGCAGCAGTTGCCGCATGTGCTCCTTCGCCAGTCTGATGCAGCCCCTGATTGGACCCTTGTGGTCGACGGGCAGCGGGATGCCGCCGTCTTCGTCGCCACCGGGGGACATGTCCAGCGGCCTGACGCCCTGCAGCACGTCTTCACGCCGCCCTACCTTCTTGAGTGCGTCCTGAGAGGGCGTTTGATCTAGGTGGATTTCCCTTTATCTCCTAGTAAGTTCCTCGCCAGGCGGGTGTCGCCTCGTCCGTTATGCGCTTGGCGAGGAACCTACTAGGAAATAAACGGCAATTCGCCTACATCAAATGCCCTCTCAGAGCGTGGACATCCCCCAGGGCCGCGACCTGCAGACCAAACACGTTCACCGCCGCTGGGGGATGGTCTACATCCCCAAGGCCGGACGCGTCCGCTTCCGTTGGACCAAAGACCTCCCCATCGGCAAGAACGCAGGCGCCCACGACAAGATCACCGGCGCCCGGCTGGTCAAGGACCCCGCGGCTGGCACATCGCCTTCCGCATCCAGACCCTCCAACCCGCGCCCGAGCCGCAGACCGGGCCCGAGATCGGCATCGACGCGGGAATCACCATCCCCCTCGCCTTGTCCGACGGCAACCACCAGGACCACAGCCGGCCCGCCCGCCTTCCGGCCGGCACGGCCGACCGTGACAAGTGGCTGAACGCCGACGAGAAGGCGAAGCTGCTCCCGCTGGAGCGGCGGGCCGCACACCGCAAGCCGGGGCATAAGGCCTCCAACCGGCTGAAGCGGACCTACGACCAGATCGCAAGCCTTCGTGCGAGAGCCAAGCGCAGGGCGAGCGACTGGCAGCACCGGACCACCACCGAACTCGCCTGCGCCTACGGCGTGATCGTGGTCGGAACAACTGGACATCCCGCACATGGTCAAGAGCGCCAGGGAGAACCCGGGGAGGAACGTCACGCAGAAGTCCGGCCTGAACCGCTCCATCAGCCAGGAGATCCTCCTTCGTGCGCATGGTCGATCACCGGCTGCGACATCTCGATGCCGATGACTGACACTCCTCGCTGCGTGAGCGGGACGGCCACGCAGCAGTTTCCGATGGCGAACTCGAGCGCCCGCCCCCGTCTGCAAGTTCGGCAAGGCGGTCCAAAGTAGGTTCCGCAACCTCTGGCGCGCTGTGGCACAACCCTCGTGCCCGATCCCCGGTCCAACATCACGCGGCGGGGAGCGGGCCTTCGCCGTACCCCGCGACTCCGTGCCCGACCGGCCATGCCGAGATCTCAGGAGCCACGACGTGCCCAGTACGCGTCCCACCACCAGAACCTCCAGAAACCGAACGCGCCGGATGTCCGGGCCGGCCGCGGCGACCGTGTTACTCACGATCGGCGCCACGATCACCGCGACGGCCTCTCCGGCGCCGGCCGCCTCCACGGCCGTTCAGGCGGCCCACGACGACTTCAACGGCGACGGCTATCCCGACCTCGTCGTCTCCGCTCCCGGCGGCACCGTCAGCGCCCAGAAGGGCGCGGGCTACGTCGCCGTGCTGTACGGGTCCGCGAGCGGCCTGTCCTCTTCCCATCGGGCGACGGTCAGCATGAGCACCCCCGGCATACCGGGTCTCGCCCAGACCGACGACGGCTTCGGACAGACCACCGCCTCCGGAGACCTGGACGGCAACGGCTACGCCGATCTCGTCATCGGCATGCCGGGCAGGGACATCGGCACCACCACCGACGCGGGGGCGGCGGTCGTGCTGTGGGGCTCCGCGAGCGGGCTGCAGGCCACCGGCGCTCTCTGGCTGCAGGACAGTGCCCCCACGGCGGGCGGCCGCTTCGGGATGGGCCTGGCCACCGGCCGCTTCAAGGGCTCGCGCACCGAGCTGGCGCTCCTGACCAAGTCGGCCCTGCGGACATACGGCTTCCAGGCCACGGACGGTGGCGGGCACACGTCTGAGGCCGCCCTCATGGGCTGGAGGTGGCACGAGGACTTCACACCCACCGGCCTCACCTCGGGCGACTACAACAACAGTGGCGCCGACGACCTGGTCCTGCTCGGCACGCTCACCACCTACGAAACGATCCACCCCGTCGAGACGTTCGGCGCGGCCAGTTACCTTCCCGGCGGCCCCGATGGGCTGAAGTACGGCCACGGACTGCGCGGCGGCCCCGTCGGCGCCTCCGGGGACATCAACAACGACGGCTACACCGACCTCGTCTTCGGCTCCCCCGCCGACAGAGACGACCTCAACGAGGTACTGGTCGACGGCGGCACCGTCGACGTCTTCCTCGGCGGGCCCGGCGGCCCGAGCGGTCCGGATGCCACTCAGCACTGGACCCAGACCACCATCGGCGCGTCCGGCGACGACAAGACCGGTGACCGCTTCGGCGGTGCCGTCACCGTGGGCGACGTCAACGGCGATGGCTACGCCGACGCTGCAATCGGCGCCCCGGCCAACGACATCAGCAGCCTCACCGACCCGGGTACGGTGTGGGTGCTGCGTGGTACCACCCATGGGCTCACCCCGAGAGGCCTGTCCAGCATCAGCCAGAGCACGCCGTCCGTCCCTGGTGACAACGAGAACCACGACCGGTTCGGCGGCGCCCTCCGGATCATCGACGCCGACCAGGACGGCAAGGCCGAGCTGATCGCCTCCGCGCCCGGCGAAGACACCAACGACGGCGCGGCCTGGGTCTTCCCCGGCACCAGCAGCGGCCCCACCGCCAACGGATCGTGGTCCTTCAACGGCGCCACACTCAGCGCCCCCTTGGCCGACGCCCGCTTCGGGGAGACCCTCGCCCCCTGACGCCAGTCCCAGCCAGGTGTGCACCACCGAGGGCTGGCCTGCCCTGCCGCCGCGGGGGCAGGGCAGGCCGCGGGACCTGTACGGGCGCGCGAAGACATCGGTGGTGCGGTCGCTGGCGGCAGGCTGCTGGACAGAGCCGCGCACTCCGGCCCGGCCTGGGGGCGCCGCCATATGGCGCTCGAGCGGGGCCTTCCGGCTGCCTTGGGTCAGCAGGAAGCGCATCAACGACGGTGACACGCCGAACGGCGCCGCCGCGCGCCCAGTTCACCGCCCCGTGCTGCTGCGGCTACGAGCCATGGCGGAGTTGCCCGCCCTGCATTCATGCCCGGCGCAGGAGCGCGGCGAGTTCGGCAGCAGTCGGCTCGACGGCCGGGGACAACTGCCGGGTCGAGCCGGTCGGGGTGCCACGCCCAGGAGCAGTGGATCAGCGGGAGGCCTCCGCCCGCTCATTCTGTGTTCTGCTCAACCCAAACGATCTTGCCGTCGTCCGTGTAGCGGGTCCCCCACCGGTCGGAGCACCGTGCGACGAGGAGCAGCCCGCGGCCGCCCTCGTCAGTGGTGCGGGCGTGTCGCAGCCGCGGAGAGGTGCTGCTGCCGTCGGACACCTCGCAGGTCAGGACATGGCTGCGAACGAGTCGAAGTGTCACGGGCGGCTTGCCGTGCCGGATCGCGTTGGTGACGAGCTCACTGACGATCAGTTCGGTGGTGAATGCGGCGTCGCTCATGTCCCATGTGGTGAGCTGCCGGGTGGCGAGGGAGCGGGCTGTGGAGACCGTGGCCGGATCGCTCGGGAGGTCCCACAACGCGACGTGGGCCGGGTCCAGCGCATGTGTGCGGGCGACCAGGACGGCGGCATCATCGTGGGGCCGAGCCGGGACGAGTGCGTCGGTCAGCGTTCTGCATGTCGCCTGCACAGAGCCGGGAGAACGGGCGAGCAGGGCGGTCAGGCGCTCTTGGCCGCCCGGGTCGTCCGGCTGCTGTGCCCGCTGGAGGAGCCCTGGGGTGTACAGGACGAGCGTCGAGTTCTCGGGAAGTTCGAAGTCCTCCTTGCCGAACGGCGAGCCGGGGCAGCACAACGCGTCGGCGGCCGGACCGTCCACAGTCCCTACGGTGCCGTCCGGGCGCACGACCACGGGCCAGGGATGACCGGCGGTGGATACCGAGCAGCGCCGGGACAGGGGATCGTAGATCAGGTAGAGGCACGTGGCGCCGCACTCCGGCCCGTGAGCAGACGTTTCCGTGTCCTGTACGGAAGATGGCTGGTCGTCGCTCCCCGTGAAGCCGTTCGCCCCGCCCGTCCGGCGCACCATGTCATCGAGCCGGGCGAGCAGTTCATCCGGTTCCAGGTCCAGGTCCGACAGGGTGTGCACCGCCGCCCGAAGCCGTCCTGCCGTGGCGGCAGACTCTATGCCGCGACCCGGCGCGCGGCCCGCCACGAGGGCCACCCGGGCCCCGGAGAGCGGTATGGCGTCGACCCAGTCGCCACCGGATCCCGCTGATACGTACGCGTGCGCCACCTCCAGCGCCTGCTGTGGCGGAAGCCCGCCCGGGCGCAGGATGTGCTGCAACGCGACCAGGGAGTGGTGCTCGCGCAGGTGCCGGCGGGCGTTGTCCAGGCACTCGGCCGCGCACCGGGCGAGTTGCGCGGCGAGGGTCAGATCATCGCGCTCAAAGGGCCTGCGTTCTCCCCAGCGGCAGAACGTCACGAGCCCGAGGGCCCGGTCCTGAGCGACCAGCGGCGCGACGATCAGCGAGTGGACTTCTTCGCCGGTTCGCCCGGGCGTCCTCAAACCCTGCACGATCTGCCGCCCCAGCGAGGACAGCGGGTCGACCAGACGCGGCTCGAGATCGGCCAGGGCCTCGATGGCGGCCGCACGTGGGACCGCGACATCGCCGTCCGCAGCCGTCCCCCGGGACTCGTCATCCCGGGAACGGGAAGCCGCCCGGCGCAGCACAGCATCGTGTCCCACGGGCCCCGCATCCAGGTCCTCGCCCGCAAGCACCGCCTCCAACACATCGACCGCGACACTGTCGGCCGGCACAGGCACCGACACCTCCACCAGGCCCCGGGCTGTGTCCAAAGCGTCGAGCGTGGACCCGATCCGGGTGCTGGCCCGAGCGAGCACGGACAGCCGCTCGTGGGCCAGGTGGCGGTCGGTGACATCGACAGTGGCGTCCGCTACGCCCAGGATCCGGCCCTGGGCGTCCTCCAGACGGAAAACGGAAGCGGAGTAGACGTGCTCGTGCCGTGGATCGCCCGGGGGATGGACCCGCTTCTCGACGCCGATCACCGGCTGGCCTGTGGCGAGCACCTGTTCCATGACCCGCTCCACCATCTCCACGCCGAAGCCGGGCCACACCTCCGTCGGGCGCCGGCCGACAGCTTCCTCGACCGAGGTGCCCTGCATGCCCTCGGCCGCGGGATTGAACCGGACAAGGCGCAGCTGAGGGTCGAGGAGGAACAGGCCCGTGGGAGAGAGGGTGAAGAGCGTCTCGAGAAGCGCCCGATCGAGCTCCGCTGTCCCGTCCGGTTCGGCAGGCACAAGCATCACCTCCCAGCCCGTGCCCGCATCACCCACGCGCTCGGGCCGGACGGCCAATCGGCACGTCAGCAAGCCGCCGTCGCGGCGCCGCAGCACGATGGCGAGGTCCTCGTCACGGGCCGGCGGACGCCCAGCGGCAGCCATCCCGACGAGCAGGTCCACTGCCGAGCGCCCCAGTACCGCATCCTTCGGGTAGCCGAGCAGCCTTTCGGCCGCCGGGCTCCACCCGGTCACCAAGCCCTGCTGATCGACCAGAACGTGAACCCGCTCCCGCGCCAGGGGCCCATGAGCCGGGCCACTGCGGCCGATGACATGCGACGCACGCATAATGATCAGCTCTCACTCACCACAGTGCCTTGGACATCCCAGTGTCCTCCAAGGCCCACGTAGGCGACATCGGAGCGGCCTTGGCCAAGGCCCGGGCAGCGGCCGCGGCGCGACCACTACGCGGTCCTCGACGTCCCACGTGATGCGTCCGCCGGGGAGATCACCTCCGCCTGTCGCAGGCTGGTGCGGTCGCTCCATCCGGACGCCCGGCCGGAGAATCCGGCAGCAGCGGATCGCCTCGCCGACGTCCTCGCCGCCTACGACACACTGGGCGATCCCGAGCGGCGTGCGGCATACGACGCCGGGCGCGGCAGCCCGGTGTCGCGTACAGGTGCTGGTCGGCCGGCAGCCGTCCGTGTTGTGTTACCGGGCTGGGTCAGCCGCCGTGCCGGGAGCGCAGGAACTGCTCGCCGAGTTCGGCGCCCGTGCGGCTGTCGGCCGGCCCGTAAGGATCGAGGGCCGGGGACGTCGTGATCCGGTCGGAGCGCATGGCGTCGTAGTCCGGCCAGGGCTGCGTTCCGCGCAGCTCCTCGATGGCCTGCAGCACCGTTGGCCGGTTGGCGTGGGCGCGCTCAAAGCCCTCGACGACCGTCAGGTCGCTCTGAGAGAGATCGCGCAGCCGCTGGGTGATGGCTGTGGCGGACAGCCGGCCGTAGCCGGCGATCGGGAGGTCTTCCTCCCGGGTGACGGCGCCTTGCACGTGCTCGGCGAGCCGCGGCACGCTCGGCATCTCCCCGGCCGTCCCGGCGGCCGTTCGGTGGGTCTGCTGCCCGCCCGTCCGGGTGGCCTCGCGGATCCGGGCTACGACGGTACGCACGAGCTGTGCAGCCGCCGCGGTGGTGCCGCCGTTGTCCTCGTCCGGCCGGGTGCCGTTCGCGGTTGCGGCAGCCAGGGCCCTGGCCTGTTCGTCGACGGTGTCCTGCAGCGTCTGCAGCAGCTGCTCGTCCTGGCGGCGCAGTGCGGCGAGAAGGTCCACGGCCTCCTCGTCATCGGCGAGGACGGCGATGCTCTCCGCGGCCCGGCAGGCCATCAGGGCCCGGGCAACGGCGGCGTACTCGCCTTCCGCCTTCTTCAGCTGCTCACGCTCGGTGGCCTGACGCCCCCAGCGCAGCGGACCGCTCGCGATCAGCATGCCGATCTCCAGCGGGATTCTGGCTGTGCGGACCGCACCGTCGGAGACGCTGCGGACCAACTCGGATGTGTCCCGCATCAACGTCCGCGGGCGGATCGCGCGGGCGTGGTCGTCGATACGGGCCAGGCGGTCCTCGGTACCGGCGACGTGGCGCTGCAGGGTCTGGCGGTACGGGCCGGCGGGGGTGACGGCCATGTCGGCGCGGAACCGGTCGATGACTGCGGCGTGGGCCTCCCGGACGTCTTCCAGCGCCGGGATGAGCGCGTCCGTCATCACTGTCATTGCCGTACTCCCTTGGTTTGTGGGACAGCAGGGTGAGTCCCTGTCCGCCGGACGGATGCCTGGCGTGGAGCCAGGCCCCGTGATCAGGGTGTGGGAAGGGGCTGAAGATCGCCCGGCGGCCACCACCGTCCTGAGTGGGGGCCGCCCGCTTTCGGCAGGTGACAGGCTCATGGGCCGGACGTCAATGGGGGGCTGGGTCCTGACCCGTCCGGGTGACCGGCGCACCAGGCGGGCGCGCGTGCCGGCGACGCCGCTGCGCAGCCTTCGCGCTCACCGTCCTGCCCTCGCGCCCGGTCTCCGGGCACCGGGTGCATGCCCGGGGACCGGGGCGCATGTGCGGGGGGGGATGCCTCACTCCCCGCTGGTGATCTCGATGTGACGTGGCTTGGCCGCTTCGACCTTGGGGACGTTCACGGTCAGCACCCCGTCTGCCAGGGTGGCGCTGACGCCTTCGGCGTTGACCTCGCCCGGCAGCAGCGTCCGGAACTCGAACCGGCCCGTCCGGCGGGTGCCGCGACGCAGGACGCCGGCGCGTTCGCGCTCCTTGAACTCGCCGCTGATGGCGAGTTCGCGTTCGCCCATCTCGATGTCGATGTCGTCCCGCTTGACGCCGGGAAGATCGACCTCGATGAGGTAGGCGTCGTCGGTCTCGGAGAGATCAGCCATCGGAGCCCACGCCCCGGCGGTCGGCGCCAGGCCACCGCCGACCGTGGTTTCCAGAAGGTTGCCGATACGGCTGAAGAGGTCGTCGAACTCGGCGAGCGGATCCCCGGCCCAACCAGGGAAGCGCCGTTCGGCCAGCCGACTCCCCGTGCCGCGTCGCACAGGCAGAGTCATCGTTCGTCACCTCCAGAGCAATCTCTTCCTATTTGCCCCGAATTGGGATACCCGGTGTGTCGTGGGCCTGAACGCCTCCCGTCTCTTCTGCCGGCGGCTCGGGTGCCGGAGCGCGCAGCGCAGGCCTTGGGGATGCAGCCGCACCGCAATCCCTTCCCCGACCCGCCTGCCATCCGTCACGAAAGCACCCAAGGAGGCAGGAACTGGTGCTTCTTGACAACTCAAGATGCGGACTTTATCCAGACTGTTAGTGGGGTTTACTCCAAATCCGCAGGTGGCGACGCCGGGCGAGGCGGCGCAACGCTCCGGTGGCCGATCGCCGGACGGCCCCGGGCGGCCCCGTTTCACCAGGCGCCGGCATCTGCCCTCGGTGTGGGACGCAGATGGAGGAGAGGACCCATGACACGTGCAGTGGGAATCGACCTCGGCACGACGAACTCGGTGGTCTGCGTGCTGGAGGGCGGAGAGCCCACCGTCATCACCAACGCGGAAGGAGCACGGACCACCCCGTCCGTGGTCGCCTTCGCCAAGAACGGCGAAGTGCTGGTCGGCGAGGTGGCCAAGCGGCAGGCCGTCACCAACGTGGAACGCACCGTGCGCTCCGTCAAGCGTCACATGGGGGATGCGCAGTGGCGGTTCCCGGAGACGGGGAGCATCGACGGCAAGCAGTACAGGGCGCAGGAGATCTCCGCGCGGGTACTGCAGAAGCTCAAGCGGGATGCGGAGGCGTACCTGGGAGAGGACGTCACGGATGCGGTCATCACGGTTCCGGCGTACTTCAACGACTCCCAGCGCACCGCGACCAAGGAGGCCGGGGAGATCGCCGGGCTGAAGGTGCTGCGGATCATCAACGAGCCCACGGCCGCGGCCCTCGCCTACGGCCTCGACAAGGAGAACGACCAGACCGTCCTCGTCTTCGACCTCGGCGGCGGCACCTTCGATGTGTCGTTGCTGGAGATCGGTGAGGGAGTCGTCGAGGTCAAGGCCACGAACGGCGATACGCACCTGGGCGGTGACGACTGGGACCAGCGGATCGTCGACCACCTGGTCAAGCAGTTCAAGAACAACTACGGCGTCGACCTGTCCAAGGACAAGATGGCCGTGCAGCGGCTGCGCGAGGCCGCCGAGCGAGCGAAGATCGAGCTGTCGTCGTCCTCCGAGACCACGGTCAACCTGCCCTACATCACGGCCTCCGCCGAAGGGCCGCTGCACCTGGACGAGAAGCTGACCCGCGCCCAGTTCCAGCAGCTGACCGCGGACCTGCTGGAGCGGTGCAAGACACCGTTCCACAACGCGATCAAGGACGCCGGGATCAAGGTGTCCGACATCGACCACGTCATCCTGGTCGGCGGCTCGACGAGGATGCCGGCGGTGACCGATCTGGTGCGGGAGCTGACCGGCAAGGACCCGCACAAGGGCGTCAACCCCGACGAGGTCGTGGCGGTGGGCGCCGCCCTGCAGGCCGGTGTGCTCAAGGGCGAGGTCAAGGACGTCCTGCTGCTGGACGTGACCCCGCTGTCCCTCGGCATCGAGACCAAGGGCGGCATCATGACCAAGCTGATCGAGCGCAACACGACGATCCCGACGAAGCGTTCGG
>NZ_JBQQCE010000900.1:0-1385 GCF_052245645.1 Streptomyces sp. KR55
GGGAGTGTCTAATCAACGGCGGATCTGCTGATCAAGGGAGAGACGCCACGTGAGCGAGACGACGACGGAGCACGAGTCCGTGGAGGAGCCGGCAGGCGATGCGACGCCGTCGGCCGCGTCGGACGAACAGCTTGTCGCGATGCTGGTTGATCGAGCACGTAGTGAGGGCCTGCAACTGACCGGTGAGGGCGGACTGTTGCAGATGCTGACCAAGCGGGTGCTGGAGTCCGCCCTGGAAGGCGAGATGACCGATCACCTCGGCTACGAGAAGCACGATCCGGCTGGGAAGAACAACGGCAACAGCCGCAACGGAAGCCGGGCGAAGACCGTGCTGACCGACGTCGGCCCGGTCGAGGTGAAGGTGCCCCGCGACACGGCCGGCAGTTTCGAGCCACAGATCGTCAAGAAGCGGCAGCGCCGCCTGACCGGCGTCGACGAGATGGTGCTGTCACTGTCCGCGAAGGGTCTTACCCACGGGGAGATCTCGGCTCATCTCGCCGAGGTGTACGGCGCCGAGGTGTCCAAGCAGACCATCTCCACCATCACCGACAAGGTGATGGACGGCATGGCCGAATGGCAGAACCGGCCGCTGGACCGGGTCTACCCGGTCCTGTTCGTGGACGCCATCAACGTCAAGATCAGAGACGGGCAGGTCGCGAACCGTCCGGTCTACGTGGTGATGGCGGTGACCGTGGACGGCACCCGCGACATCCTCGGGATCTGGGCCGGTGACGGCGGCGAGGGCGCCAAGTACTGGCTGCACGTGTTCACCGAGCTGAAGAACCGCGGCCTGGACGACGTGCTGATGCTGGTCTGCGACGGGCTCAAGGGCCTGCCCGAGGCAGTCGAGACCGTCTGGCCTCGCACGATTGTTCAAACGTGTGTGGTTCACCTCCTGCGGAACAGCTTTCGCTATGCCGCCCGTCAGGACTGGGACAAGGTCGCCAAGGCCCTCAAGCCCGTCTACACCGCACCCAGCGAGGACGCGGCGACGGAGCGGTTCCTGGAGTTCCAGGAGTCCTGGGGAGGGAAGTATCCGGCGATCGTGAAGCTGTGGTCAGACGCCTGGGCCGAGTTCGTGCCCTTCCTCTCCTTCGACGTCGAGATCCGCAAGGTCATCTGCTCCACGAACGCGATCGAGAGCGTCAACGCCCGCATACGCAAGGCCGTTCGCGCCCGAGGACATTTCCCCAACGAGGCCGCCGCCCTCAAGTGCATCTACATGGCGCTGATGAGCCTGGACCCGACCGGGAAGGGCCGCAAGCGGTGGACCATGCGCTGGAAGGCCCCACTCAACGCCTTCCAGATCGCCTTCGAGGGCCGCCTGACCCCGAGCAACAACTGACCACTCAACAACCAAGATCAGCCGTTAAATTGACACACCC
>NZ_JBQQCE010000901.1:0-1384 GCF_052245645.1 Streptomyces sp. KR55
GCCAGCGGGTCAGCTCGGCGATGGATGCGCCCTCGTCGACATAGCGGCGGAAGAGCTCGGCCACCAGCGCCGCCTCGGTCTCAACGATCTCGTAGCGGGCGGCGCACTCCGGGGTCTTGCGGACGAAGCGGTAGCCGAACGGCGCTCCGGACAGCACGTTCACCGAGCCGGCCCGCGCCCGGTAGGTCTTCCCGCGCCGGTAGCGCTCCATCAGCTGGGCCTTTTCGTACTCGGCGAACATGCCCTGGAACTGGACCAGCAGCTGGTCCTCGGGGCTGTCCCCGCGCGGGCCGCGGACGAACTCCACGCGCGTGCCGGCACGGGCGAACTCCTCGATCAGCAGGGCCTGGTAGGCGAACTTCCGTGCCAGGCGGTCTGGCGCGTAGACGACCACCACATCCACACCGACCTGGGCGACCAGGTCCCGCAGCCGCTCCAGCGCGGGACGCATCAGCGTGGCGCCGGAGTGACCCTCGTCCTCGAAGACCCACTCCTCGGGCAGCTCAAGCCGCATCCGTTCGGCGTACGCGCGCAGTGCTGCCGTCTGCGAGGCGATCGTCTGGTCCTTCTTCTGCCGCTGGGAGGACACCCTCGCGTAGATCGCCGCCGTGCTCACCCTGCGCTCCTTCCTGCACCTGCTGTCGCTGCTGACCAGCCCGGATGCGGGCCCGGCACTGAGGAACCAGCACGTCGTAGGCTGCGGACAGCTCCGCGTCGGCGTGCCGGGAGAAGACCCATTCCAGTTCCGCCATCGGACGGTTCACGGCCCCGTCCGCCGTCCGCTGGCGTCGTCGCGGAGGTAGTCGACCAGGGCCTGGGCCACCACCGAGGAGACGGTGGCCTCACTCGCCCGGGCGTGCTCGCGAACCTGCTCGGCCAGCGAACCGGGCAGCTTGACGGTGAACACCACACTCGCCTCGGGGACGGCGACTCGACCTTGGACCACGGCCTGCTCCACGTACCGGTGTGCCTGACGGACCGACACCCCGTAGCGGGCGGCCAGCACCCGGGCCGCCTCGGCGACAGACACCTCCGCCGCGAGGAGGTCCACGGCAGCATTGACCCGCCGGGCGTACTCGATACCGTCGACACGATCCCCGCGCATGTCATGAACGTACTACCCGTCATGACGCGGCCTACCCTCCGCGCGAGGCAACCTCTCCAACCTCCGGTAGCGCAACGTCACTTCGAAAGTGAAGTTGCCCATTGCGTTGGAGGCGTGAGGATGCCGCCTTGCGGGGTGCCGGTCAGAGTCTCCTTACGAGTTGGTGCGTGATAGCGGGTGGGCATGCTCTCGTGGTGAGGGGCATGGTCGATCGGGCGGTGTTGGCGCATCCGTTGTTCACGGGCATCTCGACGGCGCGTCTGGTGTCTTTGGTTGAGG
>NZ_JBQQCE010000902.1:0-1378 GCF_052245645.1 Streptomyces sp. KR55
CTGCGGGGGCGTGCCCGTGGACCGACGGGGCGAGCCCGCGGGCACGCCCCCGCGTCAGCGCTTAACCGCCTCCCCCGGCTCCAGAGCCGGCGGCGAACCCGGCAGGGGGCGCCCCGCCGATTCCGTCATGAACCAGACCGCGACACCGCCGATCACGGCCGCCGCCATCATGTAGTAGGCGGGCATCATCATGTCGCCGGTCGCGCCGATCAGCGCCGTGACCACCAGCGGCGTCGTACCGCCGAAGAGGGAGACCGAGATGTTGAAGCCGATGGAGAGGGAGCCGTAGCGGACCCGGGTCGGGAACAGGGCGGGGAGGGCGGAGGGCATCGCCGCCGTGAAGCAGACCAGCAGCAGGCCCAGGGCGCCCATGCCCAGAGCGACAGCGGCGAGGCTGCCCTGGCGGATCAGCAGCAGCGCGGGGATGGACAGGGCCAGGAAGCCCGCGCAGCCCGCCGCGATCACCGGGCGGCGCCCGATGCGGTCGGTCAGGGCGCCGGTGAAGGGCTGGGCGATCATCATCAGCGCCATCACGCCCAGGACGACCAGCAGGCCGTGCGTCTCGTCGTAGTGGAGCTCGCTCGTGAGGTAGCTCGGCATGTACGACAGCAGCATGTAGTCGGTGACGTTGAAGACCAGCACCAGGCCCATACAGAGCAGCAGGGCCCTCCACTGGCCGGAGATCATCTCGCGCAGCGGCACCTTAGGCCGGGCCGACTCCGCCTTCTCGACCTCCGCCGCGAAGGCAGGGGTCTCCTCCAGGCGCATCCGCAGGTACAGGCCGATGAGGCCCATCGGGCCCGCGATCAGGAACGGGATCCGCCAGCCCCAGGACAGCAGGTCCTCGGAGGACAGGAGGGCGGTCATGAGGGTGACCAGGCCCGCACCGCCGATGTAGCCGGCGAGCGTGCCGAACTCCAGCCAGCTGCCGAGGAAGCCGCGCCGCCGGTCGGGCGCGTACTCGGCGATGAAGGTGGACGCGCCCGCGTACTCGCCGCCGGTGGAGAAGCCCTGCACGAGGCGGGCGGCCAGCAGCAGGATCGGCGCGCCGACGCCGATCGCCGCGTACGACGGGATCAGGCCGATGGCAAACGTGCCGATCGCCATCATGATCATGGTGAGGGCCAGGACCTTCTGGCGGCCGATACGGTCGCCCAGCGGGCCGAAGACCATGCCGCCCAGCGGACGGACCAGGAAGGCCGCGGCGAAGGCGCCGAACGTGGACAGCAGCTGGGCGGTGGCGTTGCCCGAGGGGAAGAAGACCTTGCCCAGGGTCACGGCGATGTAGCTGTAGACGCCGAAGTCGAACCACTCCATGGCGTTGCCGAGCGCGGCCGCCTTCACGGCGCGCTTCACGAGGGCCGGGTCGGTGACGGTG
>NZ_JBQQCE010000903.1:0-1376 GCF_052245645.1 Streptomyces sp. KR55
CCGGATCGCCCGGGCGGTGGCGGTACGCGTCTCGGCGGCGGTGTCGCCGGCGGCGGAGCCGGGGGTTGTGGTGAGTGTAACGGCTGTGTGACGAGGACAGTTGGGTCCCGGCGGCCGGAAACCACCCGCCTGCGGGACGACGAGGGCTGGGTCCTGGGCGATGGGAAACCACCCGCCTGCGGGACGACGGCGGCCGGGTCCCGGGCGGCCGGAAAGCACCGGCTAGAGTTCCCCCATGCGCGATCTTGGGGTGGGCTTCCGCTGTCTCCTGAAGGGCCAGCGATGGGTGGCCCGGCACGGCAAGCAGTACGGCTTCGGGCTGCTCCCCGGCCTGATCACACTGGTCCTGTACGCGGCGGCCCTGGTGGCGCTGGCGCTGTGGGGCGAGGACTTCGTCGCCTGGGCGACCCCGTTCGCCGACGACTGGTCGAGCCCCTGGCCGGGCCTCTTCCGCGGCTTCCTCACGGCCGTTCTGTTCGCCCTGTCCCTGCTGCTCGCGGTCCTCACCTTCACCGCGGTCACGCTGCTCATCGGGCAGCCCTTCTACGAGAGCCTCTCCGAGTCGGTCGACCGTGACGTCTCCCCGGACGGCACCGCCCCCGAGTCCGGCCTGCCCCTGTACAGGGAACTGTGGATCTCCGCCCGGGACAGCATCCGCATCGTCCTCCGGGCCGCCCTGTGGGGCGTGCTGCTGTTCGCCCTCGGGTTCATCCCGGTGTTCGGCCAGACGGCCGTCCCGGTGATCGGCTTCTTCGTCACCGGCTTCTTCCTCACCGAGGAACTCACCTCCGTCGCCCTCCAGCGCCGCGGCGTCGTCCTCCGCGACCGCCTCGCCCTCCTCCGCTCCCGCAAGTCCCTGATCTGGGGCTTCGGCACCCCACTCGGCCTTGCCTTCCTGGTCCCCTTCGTCGCCGTCTTCCTGATGCCGGGGGCGGTTGCGGGCGCGACACTGCTGGCACGGGAGCTGCGGGGCGAGGAGATCGTGGAGGAACCCGAGGACGAACCGGCGCCGCGAGCCGACGCCGGTCAGTGACACTCGGCGAAACTCGGGCGCGAACCTCAAGCAGACGTTGCGTTCGCCGCGGCCACCACGATCGCCCGTACCTGCGCGATGATGTCCAGCCGGTTCCGTACGAACTCCGGGTCGGTCACCGCACCCGTCGCCGGATCGGTGTTGCCCGCCCCGAACTGCAGCACCGGCGTGTGCACATGCCCGCCCGGCAGTGTGTCGTGCAGCCCCAGTCGGTCCCGTAGCAGCGTCGCCCGGTAGGCGATCTCGTTGTAGAGGTAGTTCCCGCCGCCGCCGGCCCGCGCCACCGACCCCGGGGTCGGCCCGTCCGGCCGGACGACCGGCTCGGGGCCGCCCGCCGGGATCT
>NZ_JBQQCE010000904.1:0-1363 GCF_052245645.1 Streptomyces sp. KR55
AGCTGGTGCTGCCAGGCGGTGGGCGAGACGACTATCGCCGCGCAGCCCGTGATCGCGACGGCGAGCAGGAGCTGCCCGTCGTGGGCGTAGCGGACGGCGCGGCGCAGGCCGAGGGCGGCGATCCCGGCGCCCAGCACCAGGAAGACGGCGATCTCCAGCGGGCCGGACAGGCCCAGGCGGAGCAGGGCGCCGTGCAGGGACTGGTTGGCGAGATCGTCGGCCCGGCCGCCGAGACCGACGCCGGCCATGTGGTGCACCCAGTAGGTGTACGAGTCGTGCGGCATCGCCGCCCAGGCGAGCGCGGTGCAGGCGGCGAAGGTCGCGCCGAGGGAGGCGGCGGCGTGCCGGCGGCCGGTGAACCACAGCAGGGGGGCGAACAGCAGCACGGTCGGCTGGAAGGCCGCGGCGACACCGATCAGGGCGCCGCCGGCCCGCTCGCCGCGCACGGCGAAGCAGCCGAGCAGGACGAGCAGGACGGGGATGATGCTGGTCTGGCCGAGCCAGAAGGCGTTGCGCACCGGCAGCGACAGCATCAGCAGGCAGATCGCGACGGGCGCGGCGAACAGCGAGCTGCGGCGGCTCACCGGCTGCGGCAGGGCGCGCGCGGCGACCAGGCCGAGCACGACGACGAGCAGCAGCGTGCCGAAGGTCCAGCCCCAGCCGAGCGCCTGTTCGGCCGAGCGGGTGAGGGGCTTGAGGACGAGGCCGCCGAAGGGGGTGCCGGTGAAGCGCGTGGAGTCGTACAGCAAGCCCTCCACGTGCAGCACGCCGTCCGGGCCGACCCAGGTCTCCAGATCCGTCAGCCGCTCGCCCCTGGGCGTGCTGAGGATGACGGCCATCTGCCGTACGGCGAGGATCGCGGCGACCAGCCACAGCCCCAGCCGCGCCGCGCGCTGCCGTGCCCCGGCCGTGCCGACAGCCGCCGCCCCGAAGGCTCCGCCCGGTCTCCCGGTGTGCTCCGCATTCGCCACGCCTCGCGGCCCTCCCGCCCCGTTCGTCCCACGTGTCCCGCACATGGGTCCCTCTGCGATCCCCATGAGGCTCGCACCACCCCCCGAGGGGGACGCAGGCAACCCCCGCTTCACCTGACGTCCGCTCTCCTTTTGTCCGGAAGACGATAGTCGGAGGGGGGTCGGGTTGCCTCCACCGGGCGCGAGATGGATCACAGTCGATGCCGGAACGACGGGTTCCGGAGCGGGCCGACGCTCCTGGACATACGGCCTTTATCTGCCCCATGCAACGCAACAGCCACAGTGCGTAATCGCGACAAGTGCCCCTATGGTCGCTTTTTGGCCTGCCGCCGCCGACGCCGGACGGGCCCGCCCCTGTCCCCGTCGAAAGGTAGGCGAGCGAAGTTTTGACG
>NZ_JBQQCE010000905.1:0-1363 GCF_052245645.1 Streptomyces sp. KR55
GTGCGGGCGCGGTCGTAGCGCTCGATGGCCGGGGCGAGGAGCTTGTTGTCGAACGCCGGGTCGGTGGCGGGGCCCGCGGGCGGGCAGGTGAGCTGGCCCTGCGCGTCCCTGTGCAGCTCGGCCCGCAGGGCCGCCTCGGCGCCGGTGGCGCCCTCCGGTGGGTCGATCCAGGCGAGCAGGGCACCGAGGTGCTGGTCCTCCAGGCTGGACTGGCCGGTCGCCCAGTGCCGGGCGAGCACGTCCGTCAGGGCCAGCAGCAGGGACGAGCCGGGCACCCGGGCCCGCTCCCCGAAGTGGGTCAGCCACCGGCCGAGCAACGGCACCCTGGGGGGTGCCGGGTGCGGGGTCTCCGGGTCCTGTTCCGCCGTGCGGCGAAAGCGCATGGAGCGCCCGAGCAGCCGGACGAAGTCGATGCCCGCACGACTCGGCACGATCAACTGCGGGGCGTCCGCGCACAGTTCGACCTCGACCTTGACCCGCTTGCCGGTCTCCGGGTCGGTCTCGGTGCGCTCGGCCGCCTCCACGCTCTCCGCGTGCGCGTCGATGTACGGCAGGACCACATCGGCCAGTTCGGCCAGGAACGCGAACCTGAGGTCGCGGTCGCGGGGCTGCGAGACGACCAGCAGACGCGGCGCGTCCGGGTCGGTGCCGACGAGCGCGCCGAGCGGTGCACCGGCCTCACCGGCGGTGGTCAGCGGCACGAGGACCAGCGGACGCTCGGACAGATGCCGGTGCCGGACCGTGGCGGTGGGCTGCGCTCGTCCGGTGTCGACGGCCTCGAAGCGGGCGAGCGTGGAGATCAGCGACACGGGGCTGCCTCCAGGAACTCGGGGTGTTCGGGGGTCCTCGGCTCGGGAGCGTCGCCCAGTGTCTCGGCGCGCAGGTGTGCCGCCCGGCGTAGGGCCGCCACCGCCGGGTCCTGAGGATCCCCGGCCTCCCCGCGGGCCGCCGCGAGGACGTCCTCGACCGTCGACAGGCCGCCCAGCTCGGCGCGGACCGAGCGGCCGAGGGAGGTCACCGCGCCGGCCGCGCGGGAGTGGTCCCGGCAGTGGAAGGCCAGTTCGCACGCCGACAGGCACTCCGGCGCGTACGTCGCCGGCACCGACTCGACCGCGGCGGTCAGCTCGGCGGGCGGCAGCTCGGGGGAGAAGCACGTGCCCTCGGGGAGCGCGTCGGCGATGTCCTGGATGCGGGTGAGGCGGGCCAGCTGGCGGCGGGTGACCGCGCGCTGCTTGCGCACGTCGACGGCGGAGGCGGTGGGGAGGTTGGAGAAGTCCTTGGGGCAGACGAGCAGGATCCGATGCCGGACCGGCGGGGCCGGCTGGAGCTTCGCGGCGACCTCCTCCAGTGCCAGCACGTACAC
>NZ_JBQQCE010000906.1:0-1358 GCF_052245645.1 Streptomyces sp. KR55
CAGGGCGGCTTCAAGTTCCCGGTAGGAGTGGGCTGTCGGTGATGCCCCAGATCCAGACGGCGTGTTCGGGTGCGTCCCGGATCGCCCGGGTGGTCTTGGCGATGTTGTCCGCTCCCAGCAGCCGCAGCCTGCCGATGGCCAGGTTCCGCAGAGCGGCCATCGCCCGCGGCGCGCTGCCGGTGTGGACGGTGGAGGCATCCTCGGCAAACACCACATCTCTGACATGGTGACTGGAATTTTCGATTCCCCAGTGCCCGCGCACGTATCCGCCCAGGTCGGCGGGGCTGGCCTGGTGGGTATCGAGGCTGGTGACGGCGTAGACCGTCTCCCGGGTCTGCCGCTTGCCGCTCTCCTGGCGGCGCTGGTGGATGCGCAAGGCCAGCCGGGCTTGTGGGAAGGCGATCCCGCCCAGGTTCGCCGCGATGGCCATGGTCTTGACCGAGCGGGACTCCTGTCGGCCGTGCCCGGTCCCGGAGACGGTGTGCGCTACGGGCACCTGTTCCCACGGCAGGGCCTTGACCTGGGCCGACGCGGTCGGCTGGTTTCCCTTGATCACCGCGATGCAGTGGGCTTTCTTCTCCTGCACCAGCCAGCGCACCTGGTCCTTGACGCTGTGCAGGGCGTCGAAGGTGACCACGGTGCCGGTCAGGTCGAGTGGTTCCAGCAGCGGACGGAAGGCGGCCGTCTCGTTGGTCTTGGCCCCCACCTCTCGCTGGGCCAGGGTGATGGTGGGGGCGTGGGTGACGGCGGACAGCAGGTGCCGGTGGCGCTGCTGTCGGTGCGCGGAGCCGGACATCGCCTTGCCGTCCACCGCGATCGCCGGCCGCGGCGCAGAGCCGGTGCCGATGTCGGTGTGATCGCGTTCGGCCAGGTAGGCGCCGATCGCGGCGTCCAGGGCATCGCCGTCGAGAGCGGCCAGGAGCCGGGTGAAGGTGGCCTGGGACGGGGCGCGTCGACGTCCGGGCAGGTGCCGGCGGATGCCGAGGTGTTCCAGCACCGTGGTGGTGGCGCGCTGTCCCCACTCGGTGATCTCGGTGATGGTCCGGGCGCCGGAGACGACTGCGCAGGCGCAGATCAGCAGCAAGCCGACCAGGGGATACCACCGCCCGCGACGCGAACGCGGGTCGGGTACGCGCCGGAGGTGGGCGCGCAGACGGCCGGTGTCGTGCTGGTGAAGGGGGCCCAGTTTCGCCAGGGCGGCAGGGACCGGGGAGGATGGAGCGGCAGGCACGGGACCTCGATGTGATCAGCTGGCATAGACACCCTGATGATCACCGGTCTCGTGCCTGTGCTGTTGCTGCGTCAACTCCCGCTGCACGCGGACGATCTACGCGATCCCGGAACTTGCAACCGCCCTG
>NZ_JBQQCE010000907.1:0-1358 GCF_052245645.1 Streptomyces sp. KR55
GACTCCATGATCACGACCCGGCGGGCGGTCTGGAGGAGTTCGGCGGCCGTGGGCAGCGGCTTGCGCTGCATGGAGGCGAGCGCGCCGCGGTGCACGTGGTAGCCGGTGACCTGTTCGGCGAGCTCCGGGCTGACCGCGTAGACGGGGGCGGGGAGCTCGTCGATGACATCGCGCATGACGTCGACCCACTTGGCGGAGAGCAGCATCGACCGCATCTCGTAGCCGGAGTCCTTCGCCCGGCGGATGACCTTCTCGCCCTCGGCGATGAACAGGCCCTCGGCGGGTTCGCGCTTGCGACGCAGTTCCACGTCGGTCAGGCCTGTGTAGTCGTGCAGGCGCGGGTCGTCGGGGTCCTCGACGGTGATGAGATCGGCCACAGGGTGATACTGCCTTGTCCTGGGTGTGGTGCCAACGGCTCGGGACGAGTTGTGTTACCCGCGGTTACGCGGAAGGGTGCGGGCCTACGTTCACGACCGCGCCGACGACGATGACGGCCGGGGGCTTCACCTCCTGCGTACGCACCGCCTCGGCGACCGTCGCGAGTGTCGCGTCGACGCGGCGCTGGGCGGCCGTCGTGCCCTCCTGGACGAGGGCGACCGGGGTGTCGGCCGGCTTGCCGTGGGCGACCAGGGTCTCGGCGATCTTCCCGATCTTGTCGACACCCATGAGGATCACCAGCGTGCCGGTCAGTTTGGCGAGGGACGGCCAGTCGACGAGGGAGCGCTCGTCGTCGGGGGCCACATGGCCACTGACCACGGTGAACTCATGGGCCACACCGCGGTGGGTGACCGGGATTCCGGCCGCGCCCGGCACCGAGATCGAGCTGGAGATGCCGGGGACCACCGTGCACGGGATGCCCGCCTCGGCCAGTGCCTGGGCCTCCTCCATGCCGCGACCGAAGACGAACGGGTCGCCGCCCTTCAGTCGTACGACCGACTTGCCCTGCTTGGCGTGCTCGATCAGCGCGTTGTTGATGGCCTCCTGAGCCATGAAACGGCCGTACGGGATCTTCGCCGCGTCGATCACCTCGACGTGCGGCGGGAGTTCGGCGAGCAGGTCGCGGGGGCCGAGGCGGTCGGCGATGACCACATCGGCCTCGGCGAGCAGGCGCCGGCCGCGGACCGTGATCAGGTCCGGGTCGCCGGGGCCGCCACCGACGAGGGCGACGCCCGGGATGCGGGTGCGGTGGTGGGGGGCGACGAGGGTGCCGTCACGCAGGCCCTCGACGACCGCGTCGCGGATGGCGGCGGTGTGGCGGGGGTCGCGGGACTTGGTGTCGGTGGTGAGGACCGCGATGGTGACGCCCTCGCTGTGGCCCGTCGCCGGGGTCCAGGCCGTGGCCGCGTCGGCATCGTCGG
>NZ_JBQQCE010000908.1:0-1347 GCF_052245645.1 Streptomyces sp. KR55
CTTCGACGATCTGTTCGACTCTCTGGCTCAGCGTCGGGGCTTTCGCCAGTACCTGACCGGGTTGCTGGCGCCGCGGGAGCGCAACAAGACGCTGACGTGTCTGGCTGGGGCCGAGCCGGTGACGGGAGCCCAGCATCCCGCGGTGCAGCGACTGCAGTTCTTCCTCTCCGAATCCCCCTGGGAGCACGAGCGAATCAATGCCCGGCGTCTGGAGCGGCTACTGGGCGATGAGCGGACCACTCCGCATGCGGGCGGGGTGCTGGTCATCGACGATTCCGGCGATCGCAAAGACGGTGGGGCGACTGCGAACGTGGGCCGGCAGTGGCTGGGTCGGTACGGCAAGACCGACAATGCCGTGGTCACGGTGACCACGCTGTGGGCGGACGAGAACCTCTACTATCCCCTGCACGCGGTGCCCTACACACCCGCCCACCACTTCGCCAAGGGCCGCACCGATCCTGGCTTTCGCACCAAGTGGCGCATCGCCGCCCAACTGGCCCGGCAGGCCTGCGCGGCCGGGTTTCCCTTCCGGGCCGCGGTAGCCGACGGTGCCTACGGCGACGTGGACGACTTCCGCTGCGAACTGCACGCCGCCGACATACCGTTCGTGATGGCCGTCAAACGCCGCCGTGGCACCTGGGCTTACGGCAATCAGGCGCACACGCCTGTCGACGCCGCCCGCGAGCTGGCCTGGCACGGCCCCGACCGGCCCGGCGAGTGGACACCGGTGACCCGCACCTTCCGCGACGGGCACACCGCCATGTGGTGGGCGGCCGATGCCACCTTGGGTTTCTGGGGACCGGACGCACTGAACCGGCTGGTGGTGGCCACCACCGACCCGGCCACGCTGCCGGACAAGAGCACCTGGTACCTGGTCACCGACCTGCCCCGCCCCGGCAGCCCACAGGCCGACCAGTCGCCCTACCCGCCCGCCGACCTGGAAGAGATCGCGCGGATCTACGGCATCCGCAACTGGATCGAGCAAAGCTACAAACAGGTCAAGGACGAACTGGGGTGGGCCGACTTCCAGGTCCGCACCGACCGCGCCATCCGCCGCCACCAGACCCTGGTCAACTGCGCGTTCTCCTTCTGCTGGGAAGCCGGCCTGCCCCCGGCAGCCGCCGACCCGCCAGGCCCAGAGAGGGGGCACCTCGACACCCCGACCGGCCCGCTGGCCCCAAGCTCTCCGAGCCGTCCGCAGCTGGCTGACCCCCGCCATCATGCTGCAACGCTGGTGGAAAGCCTGGTCCAGCACGCCCCCACCAGCAGCATTACAGGACTTGATCGACGCAGTCAGCCACGGCCAACGACTCAACCCCTACCTGAACCCGCCCTAACAAACCACCG
>NZ_JBQQCE010000909.1:0-1340 GCF_052245645.1 Streptomyces sp. KR55
TGGAGGTCTCCCTGCCCTCCTCCCTCGGCATGTCCCTGGCCCGCACCGGCCTCGCCGCCGGCGCCAAGCCCAAGCGACGCGCCGCCAGGAAGTCCGGGCCCGTGGCCTCCGGCGACACCCTCGCCTCCCCGATGCAGGGCACCATCGTCAAGATCGCCGTCGAGGAAGGCCAGGAGGTCAAGGAAGGCGAGTTGGTCGTCGTACTCGAAGCCATGAAGATGGAACAGCCGCTGAACGCTCACAAGTCCGGCACCATCAAGGGCCTGAGCGCGGAGGTCGGCGCGTCCCTCACCTCCGGCGCGGTAATCTGCGAGATCAGGGAATGACCGGTATCTGAATTCTTGAATCCCCCGGCAGGCGGCCGGGGGATTTTTCTTTGCGTTTCTTTGGTATTCCCGTCAGAGCTTCCCGCCGGACCGCTGTGAGCTGCGGGTTTGCGGACCTCTGACGCTCCCCTCACCTCGTTTTTCCTGGCATGTAGTCACTTGACGAAATATCACGGAGGCCTGAACGGATTCGCCTTGTCGTCGCTTTATCGGGCGAAGAAGATGATTACTGCTTCCGCTGAGCAATACCCCTGAGACGCCCGAGGAGAGGTATATGGATGCTGCAGTGATTGTCGTGGGTGCGGGTCCTGCCGGGATGATGCTCGCCGGCGAACTGCGGCTCGCGGGAGTCGACGTCATCGTCCTGGAGCGGCTCGAGGAACGCACCGGAGAATCGCGCGGGCTGGGATTCACCGCGCGGACCATGGAGGTTTTCGACCAGCGCGGGATACTTCCCCGGTTCGGTGAGATCGAGACCAGCAACCAGGGGCACTTCGGCGGTCTGCCGATCGACTTCGGCGTACTGGAAGGGGCTTGGCAGGCGGCCAAGACCGTGCCGCAGTCCGTCACCGAGCGGCACCTTGAGGAGTGGGCGTCCAGTCTGGGCGCCGATATCCGGCGCGGGCACGAGTTCCTCTCCCTGAAGGACGACGGCGACGGTGTCGAGGTCGAGGTGCGGGGCCCTGCGGGTGTCGATCGGCTGCGTGCCGCGTACCTGGTGGGTTGTGACGGCGGGCGCAGTGCCGTACGGAAGGCCGCCGGTTTCGACTTCCCGGGCACCGCGGCGACCATGGAGATGTTCCTCGCCGACCTCAAGGGCGTGGAGATCCGGACCCGCATGATCGGCGAGACGCTGCCCGGCGGCATGGTGATTGCCGGTCCGCTGCCCGGCGGCGTCACTCGCATCATCGTCTGCGAGCGCGGCACCCCGCCCCAGCGCCGGGAGGTCCCGCCGTCCTTCGGGGAGATCGCCGACGCCTGGAAGCGGCTGACCGGCGACGACATTTCGCACGC
>NZ_JBQQCE010000091.1:0-25890 GCF_052245645.1 Streptomyces sp. KR55
GTGGTATGCCGCCGTGTCCTCGGGGGAGATCAGCGGGTTCTCCGCGGCCGCGTTGACCTCCACGGCGAGGACGTCCTCCAGGGCGTCGGCGGCGTCGTGCGCCGGGCCGTGGATCTGGGGCAGGCAGCGGAAGCCGTACGGGTCCTGGATCCGGCCGAGCGGTGGGGTGGGCCGGTCGGCGGCACCGATCAGCGCCCGCATCCGCCGGGCGACCTCGGCGGAGCCGCGGTGCGGGCGGGCGGCGTGCACGGGGGCGGCGTAGGCCTCGTGGGAGCCGTCGACGGCCAGCAGGGACAGCGCGGCGACGACCTGGGTGGCGGCGAGCAGGCCGCGCAGTTCGTGCAGGGCGAGCGCGGACTGGCCGAGGGTGAGGGCGTTGCTGCTGATCAGGGCCAACGCGTCATTGTTGTCGAGGGGTTGGGGCGCGGGAGCGGCCGTTCCCCGCCAGGGTTGCTCCCCGGCGAGCGCCAGCCCGACCTGCGCGAGCGCGGCGATGTCTCCCGTCCCGACCGACCCGAACTCGTTCACCACCGGGTACGCCCCGGTCTCCAGCGCCTCGCACAGCGCGGTGACGACGGACGGCCGCAGCCCGGCACCCCCGGCCAGCAGCTGGTTGGCGCGTACGGCGAGCATCGCCCGTATCTGCCGGGCGGGCAGCTCCTCCCCGATGGCGCCGGCGTGGCTGCGCAGCAGCCTCAGGCCATGGCTGGCGGCCGCCTCGGTGGGCACGTCCTCGTTCCGGTTGGCGCCGACGCCGGTGGAGCGGCCGTAGACGCGACCGGTGGCGGCGATCCGGCGGGCGGCGTCCCAGGACTCCTCGGCGCGCTTCATCGCCTCGGTCCCCGGCACCGGCCGCGCGGCCCCGTCGGCAAGCCGCACGACATCCGCGACGCCGAGCCCACGCCCGTCGAGAACGACGAGGCCGGGGGCCGCACCCTCCGGGGCGTCCACGATCCGAGACGACATCACGCGCATACCCTCCTCAAACCGGACACCTGATCTTGCCCGCCGGTCATCCGTAACCGCGGATTAACGCCGGAGCATTGACAACCTATTCAGACACCAAGAACTCTGCATGACGTTATACAGGCCGGGCAAGGGACATCTCATGATCCAGTTCGACGCGGTCCACAAGCGCTTCCCCAACGGCACGACAGCAGTCCACGACCTCTCCCTGGCCATGCCGGAGGGCGGCGTGACCGTCCTCGTCGGATCCTCCGGTTGCGGAAAGACGACCACCCTGCGGATGATCAACCGGATGGTGGAACCGACCTCCGGCACCATCCGGGTCGGCGGCAAGGACGTCCAGCAGCAGGACGCCGCCGAACTGCGCCGGTCCATCGGGTACGTCATCCAGCAGTCGGGCCTCTTCCCACACCGCACGGTGCTCGACAACATCGCCACCGTGCCGCTGCTGCTCGGCTGGGGCCGCCGCAAGGCCCGCGCCCGGGCCGCGGAACTCCTCGAGACCGTCGGCCTCACCTCCGAGGCCGGCCGCCGCTACCCGCACCAGCTCTCCGGCGGCCAGCAGCAGCGGGTCGGCGTCGCCCGCGCCCTCGCCGCCGACCCGCCCGTTCTGCTGATGGACGAGCCGTTCGGCGCGGTCGACCCGGTGGTCCGCACCCAGCTCCAGGACGAACTGCTCCGGCTGCAGAAGGAGTTGAGCAAGACCATCGTCTTCGTCACGCACGACATCGACGAGGCCGTCCGGCTCGGCGACCGGATCGCGATCTTCCGCACCGGCGGCCACCTGGTCCAGTGCGCCGAGCCCGCCGAACTCCTCGCCCGCCCGGCCGACGACTTCGTGGCCGACTTCCTCGGCGCCGAGCGCGGCCTGAAGCTCCTCTCGCTCAGGACCCTCGCGGACGTCCCCCAGGGCCCGGCCCCCGAGGGCGGCACCTGGACCCTCGTGCTCGACGAGCGTCGCAAGCCGCTGCACTGGGCGTCGAAGGACGCCGAACTCCCCGTACGACCGCTGCAGGACACCGACTCCCTGCTGTCGGCGCTCAACGAGTCGGTCGCCTCCCCCAGCGGCCTGATCGCCCGCGTCGACACGGCCGGCGTGCTCACCGGGGTCTCCTCCCGCAACGACATCCACGAGCACGCGAACCGGGCGCACACCGAGGTCGTGGCCGCATGACCATCGACTGGTCGTGGATATCCGGCCACACCGACGACCTGACCACCCTGACGGTCTCCCACCTCCAGGCCGCCTTGTCCGCCGTTCTCTTCGGCCTGCTGATCTCGCTCCCGCTCGCGGTGGTCGCCCACCGCGTCCGCCCCCTGCGCGGCTTCCTGCTCGGCCTCTCGAACGTCCTGTTCACCATCCCGTCGATCGCGGTCTTCGTGCTCCTCCTCCCGGTCTCCGGCCTGACCCGCACCACCACGGTCATCGGCCTCACGATCTACACCCTGGTCGTCCTGCTCCGGAACACCGTTGAGGGCCTCGACTCGGTCCCCACGAAGACCAAGGAGGCGGCGAAGGCCATGGGGACGCGCCCGCTGCGCACCCTGCTCACCGTCGAGTTCCCGCTCGCCCTTCCCGTGATCATGGCGGGCGTCCGGATCGCCACGGTCATGTCGATCTCCCTCGTCTCCGTGGCGACCTACATCGGCGACGGCGGTCTCGGCCAGCTCTTCACCGACGGCTTCCAGCGCAACTTCCCGACCCCGGTGATCGTGGGCGTGGTCCTCACCCTCCTGCTGGCCGTGGTGGCGGACGCGCTGCTGGTCGCCGTCCAGTACGTACTCACCCCGTGGACGAGGCGGCGAGCCTGAGATGTACGAACTCTTCAAGAACCTCGGCGACTGGCTGACCAGCGGCGAGCAGTGGTCCGGCCCCGACGGCATCGCCACCCGCCTCGCCGAACACCTCCAGTACTCGCTCCTCGCCACCCTCATCGCCGCCGCGATCGGCCTCCCCCTGGGCCTGTTGATCGGCCATACCGGCAAAGGCGCGTTCGTCGCGATCAACCTGTCGTCCTTCGGCCGCGCGCTGCCCACCGTCGGCCTGGTCGTGCTGGTCTTCCTCGCCAGCGGCCTGTCGATGTGGCCGGTGTACGTCGCGCTGGTCGCCCTCGCGGTCCCGGCGATCGTCACCAATACCTACGCCGGAATGACCGCCGTCGACCCGGACGTGAAGGACGCGGCGCGAGGACAGGGCATGCGCGGCCACCAGGTCCTCTTCCAGGTGGAGCTCCCGCTGGCCCTCCCCCTGATCATGACGGGCCTGCGTCTCGCGCTGATCCAGGTGGTGGCCACGGCCACGATCGCCGCGTACGTCTCCTTCGGCGGCCTCGGCCGGTACGTCTTCGACGGCCTGGCCCAGCGCGACCTCGTGCAGGTGATGGGCGGCGCGGTGCTGGTCGCCGTGGTCGCCATCGCCCTGGACCTTCTGCTGAGTGCCCTCCAGCGCTTCCTCTTCAGCCACCGCACCGCTTAGGGAACCTCGCCATGAATCGTCGTACGCTCCTCGGTGGCCTGTTCGCAGCAGCCTCCGTCCCCGCTCTCTCCGCCTGCTCCAGCGGCATCACCTCCCTCGACAGCGAGGGCACGACCACCTCCGGCGGTGGCTCCAGCCAGGGCGGCCTCACCATCGGCACCGCCAACTTCACCGAGAACCAGGTGCTCGGCCACCTCTACGCGGCCGTCCTCGACGCAGCCGGAGTGAAGACGACCGTCCGCCCCAACCTCGGCACCCGCGAGATCCTCATCCCCGCCCTCAAGGGCGGCGACATCGACCTCCTCCCCGAGTACCAGGGCGCCCTGCTGCACTACGTCGACCCCAAGGCGACGGCCACGGAGGAGGGCGAGATGCAGAACGCCCTGACCATGGCCCTCCCCACCGGCCTGCAGGTCCTGCCGTACGGCATGGCCGAGGACTCCGACGCCTTCGCGGTGACCCGGGAGACGGCGGAGAAGTACGGCCTGACCTCCCTCGCGGACCTGAAGAAGCAGAACGGCAAGCTGGTCATCGGCGCGGCGCCGGAGGTCAAGACGCGGCAGGTGGGTGTGGTCGGCCTGAAGGAGGTCTACGGCGTCGAGTTCAAGGAGTTCAAGTCGCTCGACTCGTCCGGTCCGCTGGTCAAGGGCGCTCTGAAGAAGGGCGACGTCGACGTGGCCAACCTCTTCACCACGGACACCGACATCCGGTCGGAGGGCTGGGTGGTGCTGACGGACCCCAAGAACCTGATCCCCGGCCAGCACGTCGTCCCGCTGATCGCCGACCGCAAGGCCGACTCCACGGTCCGCAAGGCGCTCGCCGGCCTCGGCAACGTCCTGACCACGGCGGACCTCACGGAACTCAACCGCCAGGTCGACAAGGACAAGAAGGACCCGGAGGACGTGGCGAACGCGTACGCGAAGCAGCAGGGGCTGGTGAACTAGGTGGCAGGCCTGGTCGAACTCCGTTCCATCGACGTCGTTCCGGACGACGAGCGCCACGGCACCGCGTTCTCGCAGTTCACGCTCTGGCTCGGCGCCAACCTTCAGATCACGGCCGTCGTCACCGGCGCCCTCGCGGTCGTCTTCGGCGGCGACGTCGTCTGGTCGATCATCGGCCTGCTGCTCGGCAACCTGCTCGGCGGCGCGGTCATGGCCCTGCACTCGGCACAGGGCCCGAAGCTGGGCCTGCCCCAGATGATCCAGTCACGGGCCCAGTTCGGCGTACGCGGTGCGGTGGTCCCGCTCCTGCTCGTGATCGTCATGTACGTCGGCTTCTTCGCCAGCGGCAGCGTGCTCGCCGGGCAGGCGGTCGGCGAGCTGACCCACACGAACGACACGACCGGCATCGTCGTGTTCGCGCTGGTCACGGCGATCACGGCGGCGGTCGGCTACCGGGTCATCCACACCCTCGGCCGGGTGGCGAGCGTGATCTGCGCGCTGGCCTTCGTCTACCTCGGCATCCGCCTGCTGGACCGCGCCGACCTCGGCACGCTGCTGCAGGACGCCCACTTCTCGCTCCCCGTGTTCCTGCTGGCGGTGTCTCTGTCTGCGTCCTGGCAACTGGCGTTCGGCCCGTACGTGGCCGACTACTCCCGCTACCTCCCCCGTACGACGTCCGCGAAGGCCACCTTCTGGTGGACCCTGTCCGGCTCGGCGCTGGGCTCGCAGTGGTCGATGACCTTCGGCGTGCTGGTTGCGGCGACGGCGGGCGAGGAGTTCCTGGCGAGCCAGGTCGGCTACGTCGTCGCGCTCGGCGGCACGGGCCTGGTGGCGTCCTTCATCTACTTCGTGATCGCGCTCGGCAAGCTGACCGTCAACGTGCTCAACACCTACGGCGGCTTCATGTCGATGGTGACGAGCGTGAGCGGCTTCCGGGGCCAACGGGTTCTCTCGCGGCGCGGGCGGACGGCGTACATCGCGCTGATCATGGTGGCGGGCACGGCGGTCGCGCTGCTCGGCAAGGACAGCTTCCTGACGGCGTTCAAGGACTTCCTGCTGTTCCTGCTGACCTTCTTCACCCCGTGGTCGGCGATCAATCTGGTCGACTACTACCTGATCTCCAAGGAGCAGTACGACATCCCGGCCCTCTCCGATCCGGGCGGCCGCTACGGGGCGTGGCGCTGGGACGCGCTCGTGGTGTACGGGGTCGGGCTGCTGGCGCAGCTGCCGTTCCTGGTCACGCACTTCTACACCGGCCCGCTGGTCGGCCTGCTCGGCGGTGCGGACGTGTCCTGGATCGTGGGCCTCGTCGTACCCGCCCTGCTGTACTGGCTCCTCGCACGCCGCACCACGGCGCACACCCCGGAGCGGACGACGGACGCGCTGGCGGCCTGACGTCCCGAGGGCGAACAGGGGGGCTAACCCCAGTGCGGCCGTCCGCCTGCGCTCCCTACCGTGGACGGCATGAGCGGAATGGACGCGCGGGACGCCGAGCTGAAGAAGGAACTCAACGCCACCCTGCAGGCCCGCAGGGAACTGGGCGAGGAGTACGAGTCCGCGCTGGTCGACTCGTTCCTGGAGAAGGTCGACCAGCGCATCGACGGCGCCGTCGAGCGCCGGGTGCGCCGACAGCTGGCCGAGCAGCAGATGGTGGTGGCCCGGGACTCCCGGTCACCGAAGCCGACGGACTCCTGGGGCGAGCGCTTCGGCTTCGGCATCGTCTCGCTGGTCCTGGCGGTCCCGCTCTCCGCAATCGGCGGCGGCGTGGCCCAGCTTCCCGGCCTCCTCGTCGCCTGGGCAGGCATCGTGGGCGTCAACGCCTTCCAGGCGGGCCGCGTCAATCCGGGCCTGTTCCGCGGGCGCGGCAAGTCGAATCAGGACAGCGACTGGGAAGACTGAGCGCTCTTCCAGCGAAGACGACCGCAACCATCAATTGAGGAACCACGACGGCGAGCACCAGGTCCGCGAAAGCGGCGCCGGCTTAGGCGCACAAGGACGTGTGCGCGGGGACCGCCGCACCCCCGTTGACGGGGGGCGGGACGACGGCGGTCCCCGCGAGGGACGCGGGCCGGGTCAGGGCCGGGCTTGCGCGTCCGTGGCGTCCATGGAGGTCCGGGAGCCGCTCCGGAGGTCCTTGGCGCCGTTCGGTGCCGGCCGGGGCGGGGAGCCGCTCCCGCCCTGCCGACACCCACTAATGTGCCGGACCCGTGTTAAGCGGGTGCTGCGCGGACGTGACACGCTCGTACCACTTCCGAGAAGACCAACAAACACGCACGTTGCCGCAAGTTCGCCGCCGGCACGGTCCGTTCACCGCAGGTTCGCCGTCCGGCCCTACTTCGCGCTCTTGGCGAGGAAGGCCAGCAGGTCCTGCCGGCTGACCACACCGGTCGGCTTGCCCTCGACCAGCACGATCGCCGCGTCGGCCTCGCCGAGCACGGACATCAGGTCCCCGACCGGCTCGCCGGAGCCGACCTGCGGCAGCGGCGGCGACATGTGCTTCTCCAGCGGGTCCTCCAGTGAGGCGCTCTTGGTGAACAGCGCATCGAGCAGCTCCCGTTCGACGACCGAGCCGACGACCTCGGCGGCCATCACGTCCGGGTGCCCGGCGCCCGGCTTCACGATCGGCATCTGCGAGACGCCGTACTCGCGCAGCACCTCGATGGCCTGGCCGACCGTCTCGTCCGGGTGCATGTGGACGAGGGAGGGGATGGCGCCGCCCTCCTTGTCGTTGAGCACGTCACCGACGCGCGCGCTCGGGCCCTCGCCCTCGAGGAAGCCGTAGTCGGCCATCCACTCGTCGTTGAAGATCTTGCTCAGGTATCCGCGCCCGCTGTCCGGCAGCAGCACCACCACGACGTCGTCCGGCCCGAGCCGCTCGGCCACCCGCAGCGCGGCCACGACGGCCATGCCGCACGACCCGCCGACCAGCAGCCCCTCCTCCCTGGCCAGCCGCCGGGTCATCTGGAAGGAGTCCTTGTCGGACACGGCGACGATCTCGTCGGCGACCGTACGGTCGTAGGCCGTCGGCCAGAAGTCCTCACCGACGCCCTCGACGAGATACGGCCGCCCGGAGCCGCCGGAGTACACCGAACCCTCGGGGTCGGCGCCGATGACCTTGACCCGCCCGTCACTGGCTTCCTTCAGGTACCGACCGGTCCCGGAGATGGTGCCACCAGTGCCGACACCGGCCACGAAGTACGTGATCCGTCCCTCGGTCTGCTCCCACAGCTCGGGGCCGGTGGAGTGATAGTGCGAGAGGGGGTTGTTCGGGTTGGAGTACTGGTCGGGCTTCCAGGCACCCGGCGTCTCGCGCACCAGCCGGTCGGAGACGTTGTAGTAGGAGTCCGGATGCTCGGGCGCGACGGCCGTCGGGCAGACGACCACCTCGGCCCCGTACGCCCGCAGCACGTTGATCTTGTCCGTGGACACCTTGTCGGGGCACACGAAGATGCACTTGTACCCCTTCTGCTGAGCCACGATGGCGAGCCCGACGCCCGTGTTCCCACTGGTCGGCTCCACGATCGTGCCGCCGGGCTTGAGCTCCCCGCTCTGCTCGGCCGCCTCGATCATGCGCAGGGCGATGCGGTCCTTCACGGAACCGCCCGGGTTGAAGTACTCCACCTTGGCCAGGACGGTCGCCCGGATCCCCTTGGTGACGTTGTTGAGCCTCACCAGCGGGGTGTTGCCGACGAGGCTGATCATCGAGTCGTGGAACTGCACCGTTGTCTCCGGATGCTGCAGAAGAGGTGGTCGTGGTAGTGCCGCCAGCCTATGGCCTGCCACCTGCGACCGGCGTTCACTCGCCGTTGAGATTGGCGGGCGGTCGCTTCGGGGCAAGCAAGTGGTTGAACGGGTATGAGGAGGTGTCGGCGACGTATGACGAGGATGTCGAGGGCGAGAGTGGCCCGGCGCATCGCGGCCGGTGCGGCGTACGGCGGCGGCGGTATCGGCCTGGCCGGTGCCGCGGTCGTCGGTCTGGTGCTGGCCGAGGTCCGGCTGGCCAGGCGCCATGTGGGCAACGGCACGGAGCCGCATGTGCCGAACGCGGACGGGCTGTACGGCCGTACGTACGACACCCAGGGCGATCCACCCCTCCGCCTCACCATCCTCGGCGATTCCACCGCCGCGGGCCAGGGCGTGCACCGGGTCGGCCAGACCCCGGGCGCACTGCTCGCCTCCGGCCTGGCCGCCGTCGCGGAACGCCCCGTACGGCTGCGCAACGTCGCCCTGCCCGGCGCCCGGTCGGACGACCTGGACCGCCAGGTGACGCTGGCCCTGTCCGACCCGGCCCTGGTCCCCGACGTCTGCGTGATCATGATCGGCGCGAACGACGTCACCAACCGCATGCCGCCGACCGAATCGGTGCGTCATCTCTCGGCGGCGGTACGCCGGCTGCGCACGGCCGGCGCGGAGGTGGTGGTCGGCACCTGTCCCGACCTGGGCACCATCGAGCCGGTGCAGCAACCGTTGCGCTGGCTGGCCCGACGGGCATCACGCCAGCTGGCGGCCGCCCAGACGATCGGAGTCGTCGAACAGGGCGGCCGCACCGTGTCGCTGGGCGACCTGCTGGGCCCCGAGTTCGCCGCCAACCCGCGCGAACTCTTCGGCCCCGACAACTACCACCCCTCGGCCGAGGGCTACGCCACCGCCGCGATGGCGGTCCTCCCCACCCTCTGCGCGACGCTGGGCCTCTGGCCGGCGGAAGAGGAGCGCCCCGACGTCACCCGCCACGAGGGCTACCTCCCCGTCGCCCGCGCCGCCGCCGAGGCCGCCTCGGAGGCCGGCACGGAAGTCACGGCAGCCATGCCGACGGGCCCACGGGGGCCGTGGGCCCTGCTGAAGCGCCGCCGACGTCGCCGGGTTTCGGAAACGGATCCGGCGCCGGTGCACACGTCGAGCTGACTTCGCCCCCGCCGCCCCTACCCGTCCCATCCTGGAGGCTGCCGCCCCAGGCCCCCCACCCCGGCCGACAGAAATCCAGCCCCTCCGGCGTTTGAGGAGCGGGGGTTCAGGGGGCAGAGCCCTCTGGCGGGGTCGCAGGGGGCGGAGCCCTCTGGCGGGGTCGCAGGGGGCGGAGCCCTCTGGCGGGGTCGCAGGGGGCGGAGCCCCTGGAGGATGGGACGGGTAGGGGCGGCGGGAGCGAGAAAAGCAAGCGCTTAGAAAACTGCGGCCAGGGTCACACACCCACACGCGTGACCCAGACCATACGTACGGGTAACTTCCCAATCAGCCCAGCCAACCCGTACGTACTCCCACCCGTCGCCCGACCACCACCCCTCAACGAGGCGCTACGCGCCGTCCCTTCTTGTTTGGAGCCGTGATGCCCGAAGCCGTGATCGTCTCTGCCGCCCGCTCCCCCATCGGCCGCGCCTTCAAGGGCTCCCTCAAGGACCTGCGCCCCGACGACCTCACCGCCACGATCATCCAGGCCGCCCTCGCCAAGGTCCCCGAGCTGGACCCGAAGGACATCGACGACCTGATGCTCGGCTGTGGCCTCCCCGGCGGCGAGCAGGGCAACAACCTCGGCCGTGTCGTCGCCGTACAGATGGGGATGGACCACCTCCCCGGCTGCACGATCACCCGGTACTGCTCGTCGTCCCTCCAGACCAGCCGCATGGCCCTGCACGCCATCAAGGCCGGCGAGGGCGACGTCTTCATCTCGGCCGGCGTCGAGACGGTCTCCCGCTTCGCCAAGGGCAACTCCGACAGCCTGCCCGACACCCGCAACCCGCTGTTCGCCGAGGCCGAGGCCCGCACCGCCGCGGTCGCCGAGCAGGAGGGCACCACCTGGCACGACCCGCGCGAGGACGGCCTGATCCCCGACCCGTACATCGCGATGGGCCAGACCGCCGAGAACCTGGCCCGCTCCTGGGGCGTGAGCCGCCAGGAGATGGACGAGTTCGGCGTCCGTTCGCAGAACCTCGCCGAGGAAGCCATCAAGAACGGCTTCTGGGAGCGCGAGATCACCCCGGTCACCCTCCCCGACGGCACCGTGATCAGCAAGGACGACGGCCCGCGTCCCGGCGTCACCCTGGAGGGCGTCGCGGGCCTCAAGCCCGTCTTCCGCCCCGACGGCCTGGTCACCGCCGGCAACTGCTGCCCCCTGAACGACGGCGCCGCGGCCCTGATCATCATGTCCGACACGAAGGCGCGCGAGCTGGGCCTCACCCCCCTCGCCCGCATCGTCTCCACCGGCGTCTCGGGCCTGTCCCCCGAAATCATGGGCTACGGCCCGGTCGAGGCGTCCAAGCAGGCCCTGGCCCGCGCCGGCCTGACCATCGACGACATCGACCTGGTCGAGATCAACGAGGCGTTCGCCGCCCAGGTGATCCCCTCCTACCGCGACCTGAACATCCCGCTGGAGAAGCTGAACGTCAACGGCGGCGCCATCGCCGTCGGCCACCCCTTCGGCATGACCGGCGCCCGCATCACCGGCACGCTCATCAACTCCCTCCAGTGGCACGACAAGCAGTTCGGCCTGGAGACGATGTGCGTCGGCGGCGGCCAGGGCATGGCGATGGTCATCGAGCGCCTCAGCTGACCCCTGGGTAGCCGCACCGGCACCCACCGTCACCCACCGGCCCAGAACCTCGCCACCACCAGGGTTCTGGGCCGGTTTGTGACCCAATCTCCCCCAGGATGTGACCTATCTCCCTCGCAGCAGGGATCACCGCAGGTCAGCACATCCCCACGAGAAACGTCAGACAGAATTCCCTGTCCGTTTCGTGACGTTACGCACTGACAGCTGGTTAGTTCACCCATCAAGCTGATGTAGGAAGTCGGGGGTCGACCTTGAACCGGGAGTACGTCAGTGAGCCCCATGCCGATCGCCTTGCTGGTCACCACGGCCGCCACGGGCGCCGTGGGCGTCGCCGTCCTGCGCACCCTCATGCAGCTGCGCCGCCAGGTTGCGAACCTGCACGCCGAGCTCGCTGAGGGCCGCGCCGCCGTGCGCACCCTCGTGCCCGCCGCCCGCACGGCCGCCGATGCCGACGAGATACGCGCGGCCGTGGCCGAGGCGCTGGCCGAGGAGCGGGAGCGGGAGCTGGCCGAGGCACGCGCCTTCTGGGCCGCCCAGGAGGCGCGTGACGTCTCCGACGCACCGTCGCTGCTGGGCTTGGCGGACAGCGACCTCTTCCTTCCGCGACAGGCCGATTTCGCGGCCCTGGAGCCGCTGGAGCCGGTGTCCGAGCCGAGCCCCGAGGTCGACGAGTTCGCCGGAGAGTCCCCGGAGCTGGCCGCGGCCCGCCGCCGCCACCCCTCTCACCCGGACTTCACGCCGACCGCCTCACCGGTCGTGAACGACCATGAGCGCACGGTCGAAACCCTCGAGGAACTGGCCGCCTCCCGCGTCGAACTGACCGACGTCCGCCCCGGCCCGATGGGCACCCTCGACGTCTACGTCTTCGCCAACGGCACGACCCTGTGCATGACCCCCGGCCACCGCGAAACCGCCGAACGCCTGGCCACCGCCCTCCGCTCCGGCGAATCCCCGTACCTCCTGGGCGGCTCGGGCATCTCAGGCGCCTACACCCTGACGTTCGCGTGCGGCGAGGAGAACGTCTACATCCTGGCGGACAGGGTCATAGCGTCCTTCTGACTGGGGACGCCGGGTGACTGGGGACGCCGGGCACGGAAGCGCCCCTGTAGGGGCGCGGGGCTGTGTCGATATGCGGCTCCTCCCCCACTCTCGGCTTCGCTCGAGCGGGGGGGACCCCCACCGTGGGCGCGACAAGCCACACGTAACCCGCGCCCGCCGGCGAGCCTCACACCCCCGCCCGCTTCTGCGCCTCCCCCACCACCCGCACCGCCTCCTCCACCTCGGCCTCACTCGTCAACACAACGGCCAAGTCCCGCCCCGCAACGGTGATCTGATCCGCGGCCGCGAACATCCCCGCGTCCGGCATCTCCCGAGGCTCCACCCCGGGCGCCTCCAACTCCTGCGCCCACCGGGCCAACGCCCGGGCCAGCGCCAGCGCCTCCGCGGCAGCGCCCCGTTGCAGCCGACTCTGCGGCGCCGCCCTCAACCGATCAGCAAATTGGTCCACCGCACTGATCAGACGCGTCGTATCCACCACGCCGCGAGACTACGCGCAGCTCCCGCACTGTTGCCAACGGGCGAACGCTCAGGCACGGTGACCTGAAGGACCGGCTTACACCCGATTGCGTCCGGAGGCGCCGATGTCCCAAGTCTTCTCCGAGGAGACCCATCGCAATCTGCTCGCTCGTATCCCCCACTGCACCGGTCGTGAAGTCGCCGACTGGCTGCGCACCGTCGAAGAAGGCCCCGCTCTCCGGTTCGAGGAGAAGGTCAGCTGGCTGCGCCACGAGCACAATCTCGCGTACGGCCACGCCAAGGCGATCATTCACGAGTACGACCTGAGGAGGGCCGCGCGCAAACTGCTCTGAGCGCGCACCACCGTCAACACACCGGACACGACGAAGGGCCCCGGGAGGGGAACCCGGGGCCCTTTCACACTCACGCGCTCATCAGCGGAGCGCGCCGCGTCGATCAGTCGTCGCCGCTGAAGATGGCGACCAGCCGCAGCATCTCGACGTAGATCCACACCAGGGTCATGGTCAGGCCGAACGCGGCCAGCCAGGCCTCCTTGCGGGGCGCGCCGTAGGCGATGCCGTCCTCGATCTGCTTGAAGTCGAGGGTCAGGAAGAACGCGCCGAGCACGATCGCGATGATGCCGACGATCGCACCGAGCGGGCCCATGCTGCGCAGTCCGCCGTCCTCGGCGACGCCGAACGCGACAAGCAGCAGGTTGACCGCCATGACCAGGACGAAGGCGATGGCGATGGCCATGCCGATGCGGGCGTAGCGCGCGGTGACGCGGATCCAGCCTGCCTTGTAGATGAGCAGCGTCGCGGCCGAGACCGCCATGGTGCCGAGCACGGCCTGGAAGGGCGCGCCGGACCACTGGCTGTTGTACATCTCGCTGATTACGCCGAGGAAGACGCCCTCGAAGGCGGCGTACGACAGGATCAGTGCGGGCGAGGCGGTGCGCTTGAACGACTGGATCATCGCCAGGACGAAGGCGATGAGCGCGGCACCGATCGCCAGGCCGAAGCTGCTGGACGACACCGGCAGCACGGCCCAGGCGAGCACGGCACCGACGACGACCGTGCCCAGCGTCATCGCCGAGCGCATGACTACGTCGTCCATCGTCATCCGGTCGGTGGTGACCGGTGCCTGCGGCGGCGCGCCGTACTGAAGGTCCTGCTGGGCGTAAGGGTTCTGGGCGTAAGGGTTCTGGGCGTAGGGGTTGCCGGCGCTGGGCTGCGCGTACGGGTTGCCCTGCGTGCCCACAGCTGCGCCCCCGGCCTGCGGCGCGGTGTTGAAGCCCGCGTAGCCGTTGTCGCGGCTGAACCCCCGTCGCGAGAAGACCGGGTTGCTGCTCCTCATTTCACTCCTCCATGGCCACCCTGCGTAGCCTTGGCTCAAGAGTAATGGACAGGCAAAGGAATGACCCTAGTGCTTGGGGAGGATCTTTCCCTCCTCGTGCTGGCCAACACGCTAGCCGGGTCCGTGATTCCCGGCAGCTGAGGGCCTCATTCATGACGAACTCGGAACATGGCCGGAACCGGCCGGTGATCACCGGCCGGTGATCAGTCGTGGGGGAAGCCCGTGTACGCCTCGGCGAGGTCGGTCTCGGCGGCGCGGGACGAGGTGATCCGCGCCAGCCGGGCGAGCTGCAGCCGCTCCTCGAAGGGCGTGGCGTCGGGTGCGCGGTGCAGGAGCGTCGTCATGTCGTAGCTGAACCGCTCGGCCTGCCAGACCCGGTGCAGACAGGTCTCCGAGTAGGCGTCCAGCAGCTCGGCGGATCCCGTGTCCTTCTCGTACGTCAGGGCCCGCGCGAAGGTGACGACGTCCCCGACGGCCAGGTTGAGCCCCTTGGCGCCGGTCGGCGGCACGATGTGCGCGGCGTCGCCGGCGAGGAAGAGGCGGCCGTGCCGCATCGGCTCGTGGACGAAGGAACGCATCGGCGTGACCGACTTCTGGGTGATGGGCCCGCGGTCCAGGCGCCAGCCGTCGGCGGTCTCGAAGCGCCGTTCCAGCTCCGCCCAGATCTCGTCGTCGCTCCAGTCCTCGGCGTCGGTCCCTTCGGGCACCTGGAGGTAGAGGCGGGAGACGGACAGGGAGCGCATGGACAGCAGGGCGAAGCCGCGGTCGTGGCGGGCGTAGACGAGCTCGTCGTGCGAGGGCGGTACGTCGGCGAGGACGCCGAGCCACCCGAACGGGTACGTCCGTTCGAAGACCCGGGACAGGGCGGCCGGCACCGCTGTGCGGGAGACACCCCAGAACCCGTCGCAGCCGACCACGTAGTCGCACTCGAGGACGTCCTCGCGCCCCTCGTACCGGAAGCGCACGCACGGCCGCTCGCTCTCGGCGCCCTCGACGGCGAGCGCCTCCGCCTCGAACAACAACGGCCCGCCCTCCTTGAGCTGAAGAGTGATGAGGTCCTTGCAGACCTCGGTCTGGGCGTAGACCATCACGGAGCGCCCGGCGGTCAGGGCGGGGAAGTCGATGCGGTGACGGCGGCGGTCGAAGCGCAGCTCGATGCCGTCGTGCCGCAGCCCCTCCCGGTCCATGCGCTCCGCGGCCCCGGCCGCACGCAGTACGTCCACCGTTCCCTGCTCCAGGATCCCGGCCCGCTGCCGCCGCTCGACGTACGCACGGTCCCGGCTCTCCAGGACGACCGATTCGATACCGGCGTTGTGGAGCAGCCGCGCGAGGAGCAGGCCGGCGGGGCCGGCTCCGATGATGCCGACGGTGGTGCGCATCGGGCGTTCCCTTCGGGTGGGCGTCTTTGCCGCGTCGTTCAGCCATGGACGGTTGTTCGTGTAGTGAAAATTACTTCACCAATTTTCGTCATGAGTTTCCGCCCCCCTCCGCCGAGTGTCAACGGCCCCGCACTGAAGTCCCCAAATAACAGGGGGCTGCACTCCCCGACAGAAGCGGCAGGGCGCGAAAGCTACAGCGCCAGGATGACGACTCCCCCGACCACGCCGAGGACCAGCGCGAACGCCGCGGGCAGCCACCCACCGTCCCGCCAGGGGAAGAGCGCATCGAGCGACAGACGCCCCGGACCCACCGCAGCGATGGTGAGCGCGGCGACGGCAAAGGTCATGGGGTAGGCGAAGGCCGGGCCCTCGGCGGACCACAGCGTCACGTCGGGCGCGACCGCCATCGCGTTGATCATGACCCCGACCGCGGCCGCCGCGGCGAGCGGGGTCAGCAGGCCGACGGCGAGCCCCAGCCCGCCGAGGACTTCGGAGACGCCCGCCAGGCCGGCGAAGAAGACACCGGGCTCGTAGCCGAGATCGGCGAAGCCCTTGCCCGTGGCGTCCAGGCCCGGCCCGCCGAACCAGCCGAACAGCTTCTGGGCTCCGTGGCCGGCCAGGATCACGCCCACTGCCAGCCGCAGCAGGAGTATGCCGACATCGGCGGCGCTCACCACGCGCGGCGCGGGGCGGGCACTGGTGTCGGCGGAGGTATGCATACCGGGCATGTTCATGGTCGGCTCCCTCCCGTGGGATGCCGGGCGGCGAACGGTGTCGACGCCTCGGGGGGAGCGCGCCGGCCCACACCACCCTCACCACCGATACTCCCCGCTCACCGCCCCGGGTGCAGCCCGACCGGCGTCCGATCATGGGGGATCAGGGGGGATCATGGGGGATCAGGGGGGAGGGACAGCGGGGGCTCTCGCCCGGACGTCGTGCAGGCGGAAGTGCCCGGAACCGGACTTGAACCGGTACGCCCGCAAGGGGCAGCGAGGTTTAAGCTCGCCGTGTCTGCATTCCACCATCCGGGCAGGCCATGGGCTCCGCATCGAGGTTCCGAGCCTATCGGGACGCTTCCCCCGAACAGCGGAAGCACGGACCGATGTTGTCTTATTTTATTGACGTCTGAGGGTGCATCAGCACTGGGTAAGCGCCGTCAGCACTTGCCAATAGCCTTGCGTGCGACGCTCGGCCGTGCATGCGGAATGACGGAATTTCACCGCCCGAACGAGGGGGATCCACCCGTTCTCGACAAGGCCTTCGCACTGGGCTCGACGCGGCGTCCCCTCGGGGTCGTCCGTCATCCCCAGGTATGACACCGGCACCCACGGTCCGCCCGCAGTCTGCCTTCGGAACCGGAACAGCGGGTGACTACAGGGCGCCGTACGGCCGAGACGATGGATCGCATCCCCACACCGTCGTCCGACAGGAGCACCTTTCCGTGACCACCACACCCGTCGCCGACCGGGCCACCGCCGTGGCCGCACGCGCCACGGATCTCTCGAAGATCTACGGACAGGGCGAGACCCAGGTGGTCGCCCTGGACCAGGTCTCCGTCGACTTCCGGCAGGCCGAGTTCACCGCGATCATGGGCCCCTCCGGGTCCGGCAAGTCCACGCTGATGCACTGCGTGGCCGGACTGGACTCCTTCTCCTCCGGTTCGGTGCGCATCGGCGACACCGAGCTGGGCTCCCTGAAGGACAAGCAGCTCACCAAGCTGCGCCGCGACAAGATCGGCTTCATCTTCCAGGCGTTCAACCTGCTGCCGACACTGACCGCCCTGGAGAACATCACCCTCCCGATGGACATCGCGGGCCGCAAGCCGGACAAGCAGTGGCTCGACACCGTCATCGGGATGGTGGGCCTCGCCGACCGGCTGGGTCACCGCCCGTCCCAGCTCTCCGGCGGCCAGCAGCAGCGCGTCGCCGTCGCCCGCGCCCTCGCGTCCCGGCCCGAGATCATCTTCGGCGACGAGCCCACCGGAAACCTCGACTCCCGTTCCGGTGCCGAGGTGCTGGGCTTCCTGCGCAACTCCGTACGGGAGCTGGGGCAGACGGTGGTGATGGTCACCCATGACCCGGTGGCCGCGGCGTACGCGGACCGGGTGGTGTTCCTGGCGGACGGCCGGATCGTGGACGAGGTGTACGGGCCGAGCGCCGACTCGGTCCTGGACCGCATGAAGCAGTTCGACGCCAAGGGCCGCACGAGCTGACGTCCCCTCACCCACCCACTCAGGACTGAGACTTCCCATGTTCCGCACCGCCCTGCGCAACGTACTCGCGCACAAGGCCCGGCTCCTGATGACCGTGCTCGCCGTGATGCTCGGCGTGTCCTTCGTGTCGGGGACGCTGGTCTTCACCAACACCATCTCGGACGCGCTGCAGAAGAGCTCCGCCAAGGGCTTCGACCAGGTCGACGTCGCCGTGACGGCCGAGGGCCGGGAGGACACCGGCGACACGATCGGCAGGACGCCCGAACTGACCCAGGCCCTCCTCGACGACGCCGCGAAGGTGCCGGGGGCCGCCACCGCCACCGGCGTCGTGAGCGGCTTCACCGCCATCGCCGACAAGGACGGCAAGCTCATCGGCGGCGGCTTCCAGTCGCAGGGCGGCAACTACTGGGGTGACAAGGACCCCCGGTACCCGCTGAAGTCCGGCGCCGCCCCGCACGGCAAGGACGAGGTCGCCATCGACTCGGAGACCGCGCGGCGCGCCGGTTACCAGGTGGGCGACAGCCTGCGCCTCTCGGTCGACGGCCCGGTGCTGACCCCGAAGATCACCGGCATCTTCACCACCGACAACGGCAATGTCGCCGCCGGCGGCAGCCTGGCCCTCTTCGACACCGCCACCGCACAGCAGCTGTTCGGCAAGACGGGCACGTACGACGAGATCGACGTGACGGCGAAGGCGGGCGTCACCCAGGCCGCGCTGAAGGCCGAACTCGACAGGGCGCTGCCGAAGGACGTCGTCGAGACCACCACCGGCCGGCAACTCGCCGACGACCAGGCGGAGATGATCGCCTCGTCGATGAGCGGGCTGAAGCAGGGCCTGCTGGTGTTCGCCGGTATCGCCCTGTTCGTCGGCACGTTCATCATCGCCAACACCTTCACCATGCTGGTCGCCCAGCGCACCAAGGAGCTGGCGCTGCTGCGCGCGGTCGGTGCCTCGCGCAAGCAGGTCACCCGGTCGGTGCTGATCGAGGCGTTCGTGGTGGGCGCGGTCGCCGCCGTGACCGGCCTGATCGCGGGCGTCGGCATCGGCGCCGGACTGCGCTCCCTGATGGGCGCCCTCGACGCCACGGTCCCCGACGGGCCGCTGGTGATCTCCCCCGGCACGATCGGCACCGCTCTCGCGGTCGGCATCCTCGTCACCATGCTGGCGGCGTGGCTGCCGGGCCGACGGGCGGCCAAGATCCCGCCGGTCGCGGCGATGAGCAGCGTGCACGCCCAGGCGACCGTGAAGTCGCTGGTGCTGCGCAACACGATCGGCGCCCTGTTCTCCGCGGCCGGCGTCGCCGTGATCCTCGCGGCGACGACGATGAACGGCTCGGACGGCCAGGCCCCGATGGGAATGGGCGCGGTGCTGCTGATCATCGGCGTGTTCATCCTGACCCCGCTGCTGTCCCGCCCGCTGATCGCGGCCGCGGCTCCGGTACTGCGGATCTTCGGGATGTCGGGCAAGCTGGCCCGCCAGAACTCGGTGCGCAACCCGCGCCGTACCGCCGCCACCGCCTCCGCGCTGATGATCGGCCTCACCCTGATCACCGGCATGACGGTGATGGCGGGCAGCCTGCAGAAGTCGATCGACAAGATGGCCTCGTCGGCGCTCCGCGCGGACTACGTCGTCTCCATGGCGAACGGCAACACCCTCTCCCCCGACGTCGACCGGAAGCTGAAGGCCACCGACGGCGTCACCGCCACCAGCCCGCTGCGCAACGCGCCCTCGCGCATCGACGGCGAGACCGAGTACCTCACCGGCGTCACCGGCGGCACGATCGGCGAGCTGACCGACCTCAAGGTCGACGACGGCAGCTTCAGGGTCGGCGGCACGGACGTCGTCGTGGACGACGACACCGCCACGTCGCACGGCTGGAAGGCCGGCTCGACCTTCACCGCCTCGTTCGAGGACGGCAAGAAGCAGCAGCTGACGGTGGCCGGGGTCTACGAGGGCAACGAGATGATCCGCGGCATCATGCTCGACAACGCGACCCTCACCCCACATGTGGCGGAGCCGACCGACATGCAGGTCATGGTCAAGACCTCCGACGGCCCGTCCGGCGCGACGAAGGACCGGCTGGAGGAGGCCCTCGGCTCCAACCCGGCCATCAAGGTCCAGGACAAGAAGGACATCTCCAACGAGATCGCCCAGATGTTCACGCTGATGCTGAACATGCTGTACGGCCTGCTCGCCATGGCGGTGATCGTCGCGGTCCTGGGTGTCATCAACACCCTGGCCATGTCGGTCTTCGAACGCTCGCAGGAGATCGGCATGCTCCGCGCGATCGGCCTGGACCGCAAGGGCATCAAGCGGATGGTCCGCCTGGAGTCCCTGGTCATCTCCCTGTTCGGCGGTGTGCTCGGCATCGGCCTGGGCGTGTTCTTCGGCTGGGCGGCCGGTGAACTGCTGGCGTCGACGATGGCGACGTACGAATTGGTCCTGCCGTGGACCCGGATGGCCGTCTTCCTGCTCCTCGCGGCCACGGTCGGAGTCCTGGCGGCCCTGTGGCCGGCCCGCCGCGCGGCCCGCCTGAACATGCTCAGCGCGATCAAGTCCGAGTAGGCGGTCGAGGATCCGGTACGACGCTGAGGGCCCCGCTTCCTCCGGGAGGCGGGGCCCTTGGGGCCTGTCCTCAGGCGTTCCAGGTGCGCGCCCGCAGCGGCATCCCGGAGGCGCCGGACTCGGGCGTTCTGACCGCCAGTACCTGGTTGACGCCGATGCGGTTGCGTTCGAAGGACAGCGCGGACGCCGCCATGTACAGCTGCCAGACGCGGGCGCGACCGGGGCTGGTCAGCTTCACCGCGCGCGTCCAGTCGGCCTCCAGGTTGGCGACCCAGCGGCGCAGGGTGAGGGCGTAGTGCTCCCGGATCGACTCGACGTCCCGTACCTCGAAGCCGGCCCGCTCCAGCTGGGTGACGGTGCTGCCGATGGGCTGGAGCTCGCCGTCCGGGAACACGTAGGAGTCGATGAACTCGTCCACGTGGTAGGTCGACTCCTCGCGCTGCGGGCGGCGGGCGATCTGGTGGTTGAGCAGCCGGCCGCCCGGCTTGAGGAGACGGTGCAGGACGTCGGCGTACTCCAGATAGCGCTGGGCGCCGACGTGCTCGGCCATGCCGATGGACGAGATCGCGTCGTACGGCCCGTCGCCGACGTCCCGGTAGTCCTGCACCCGGATCTCGACCATGTCGGTGAGCCCCTCGTCGGCGACGCGCTTACGGGCGTACGCCGCCTGCTCCTGCGACAGCGTGATGCCGACGACGCTCACGCCGTGCTCGCGGGCGGCGTGGATGGCCATGGAGCCCCAGCCGCAGCCGACGTCGAGAAGCCGCTGATCCGGCTTCAGGGCGAGCTTCCTGCAGATGAGTTCGAGCTTGTCGCGCTGGGCGTCCTCGAGAGTACCGGCGTCCTCCCAATAGGCGCACGAGTAGACCATGGACGGGCCCAGCACGAGCTCGTAGAAGTCGTTGCCGACGTCGTAGTGGTGGCTGATGGCCCGCCTGTCGCTGCGCCGGGTGTGCAGATGACGGCGTCTGCGGACCTCCTCCCGGGGTGGCGCGGGCGGCAACGCGGGCCCGGCCAGCCGCACCAGGCCACGGACGGCGGCGCGCACCTCGGGTTCGCGCAACGCCTCAGCGAGACCGCGGGCGTCCTCACCGCGCTCCCAGATCAGCCCGGCGAGCAGGTCGAGGGCGGCGTACAGATCACCGTCCACATCGACGTCCCCGGCGACCCAGGCACGGGCGAGTCCGAGTTCGCCCGGTTTCCACAACAGCCGGCGCAGGGCCCGCCGGTTGCGTACGACGAGCACCGGCGCGCCCGGTGGGCCCGCCTGCGTACCGTCCCAGGCGCGGATGCGCACCGGGATCGGAGTTCCCAGCACCTGTTCGAGCAGCCCCTTCAGCCGCGGCGCGGCGTCAGCCATGGCGCACACCTCCGTGACGGTGATTCCACACCACGTAAACACCTGCGGGACGTGGCCGCAGTCCCCCATGCGCGTTACGTCTGTGCAAAACCCGCTCAGGGGGCGATGGTCAGAGTTCCCTGAGAGCGTCCAGGGTGACGTCGATGTCGATGTCGTACGGCGCACTGAGCTTGAGCAGGTCGCGGTGAGTGCCGGTCAGGTCGTAGGTCTTGGACATGGGGTCGAGTTCATAGGTACGGACCACGGGATGCTTGTTCGCACCACCCAGCTCGACGAGCCAGTAGTGCGGGATGCCCGCGGCGGCGTACTTGTGGGGCTTGGTGTCGCGATCACGGGCTTCGGAGTCCGGGGAAACGACCTCGACGGCGAGCAGGACGTCGGCGGCCTGGAAGCGAGTCTGTTCCAGGTCGTCGACGACGGACTCGGCGCGAACGACGGAGAGGTCGGGCTCGGGGCCGTTGCGGCGGTCGAGGACGACGGTCATCTCGCGCTCGACCTTCAGTTCCTTCGGGACCGTCCGACGCAGGCCGTTCAGCAGCAGTTCGATCATCTTGGCGTGAAAACGGCGCCGCGGACTCACGAAAACCAGGCTCACGTCGATCAGCTCGGTGTGCGGCGGGAGGTCGGGCAACGTGAACAGGTCGTCCACGGTGTATCCGTCCCGGGGCGGCACCGGCCAGCGACAGCCGGGCTCGGCGGTCATGAGTCCTCCCATGGGCGGGATTCTCGGCCTGCCCGTCCACGGTAGCCGCCGGAATGGATGATCGTCATCACAAAGAGTGACGTCAGGACTCTTCGGTCTCCAGGCCAGGCCCACGTCCTTGGCACGGTCATCCGGCAGCCTCCGCACCAGCGACGACGACATCGGCCCAGACGGTCAGCCCACTACCCGCCCGCCGCGTACCCCACCGGTCGGCCAGTGCGTCGGTGATCAGCAGTCCGCGGCCGTGCTCCTGCTCCAGGACTGGCAGCCTTGCCGTGCCCAGGGACGGCGTCGGCGAGTACCCCTTGCCCTCGTCGGTGACGCTGATGGTGACCATCCGGGAAGTGAGAGCACAGGTGACCGTGATGGTGTCGCTGTCGGTGTGCTCCAAAGCATTGGCGACGAGCTCTCCGGTGATCGTTTCCAGATCGTCCGTCGTACCGGCTGGCAGACCCCACGACCGGGCCGTCTCGCGTACGTAGCGCCGGGCGGCGCTTGCGGAGGTGAGGTCGCGACCGTGGAGTGTGAGCAGACCGAATGCGCGGGGTTCGGTGGGGCTGTGTGCCAGGGCGTCGTGGAGGACAGTCGGCGAAGACGCGGGGGCCGGCCAGCCCCCTCGGGCCCGCCGATCCCTGGAGAGCCGGGCACCCCGCGATACGGCGATGAGCAACACGTCCTGGAGCGCATCCGCCAACTGATCGGCGAGACCGGCGAATTCCGCGCCACCTGGGCCACGCCCACGAAGCACCTCACGCGCGCGCCCCAGCAGCCTCTCCGCGAGCCCGAGCTGCACGTCCTCGATCCGGTCGGCAAGCCGGGAGGCGGGGCCGCCACCGCCGTCTGTGAGTAACAGGCAGGGCTGACCGTGTGCGCCGGTCCAGGGCAGGAGTCGTACGCGGTCCGCTTCCTCCCTCATGACGCCGCTCCCAGTGCGGCGTGGATGTCACGGGTGTCGAGGTCGACGCCGTACGTGGCGCACCAGAGGATGTCGCGACGCAGGCGCTGGATCCGGGCCTGCTCCTCCCGCTCATGGGCGGCGAGATAGGGGCGGACGAGGGCGTTGTCGGTGCCGTCGAGGGGCTCGAACCAGGGGCGGACGGTGGGGGCGGTCGGGGAACGGAACAGCCCGGTACCTGCCCCCGCCGTGACCGCAGATTCGGACTCCGCAGTCCGTCTCGGCGGGAGGCCGAGCCCAGGCAGCGCCGCGTGGCCTCTTCCACGCGGGCTGCGGAAGCATCGAATGCGCCCCAGAACACGAACGATTACACCAAGCATGAGATCAACTCCCCTTTGCAGAACCCTTGTTGAGACCACCGTCTTGCCCAGCAACGTCAATGTCCGCCCAGATGTAAGCCCCCAACGCCGTCACGTCGTGGCCATACCGGTCGGCGTCAGCGAGAGCCGTCAAGAGCGCGTGGCGACAGGAGTCCGTGAGCCGCACGGGAAGCGCGACCCTCACACGGATCCGATCAGCCAGCTCTTCAATGCACGCCGCGTGCCCCATCAAGGCGGCGAGTTCGGCAGCCAGCGCTGCCGCTCGCGACTTCGCAGAGCACACGAAGAAGCCCCCCGTGACGAGATAAGCACTGAGAGTATTTCTACTCCAGTAGCTTCTACCTGATGCAGTAGCTTGTCAATGTCGTTGGAAGAACCCGTCTTACGGCAGAGGAACCGGAGATCCGCTCATGCCCCGAGAGTCGCCGTACCTCGAAGTAGCCGACTCTCTGCGCGCCAGGATCCTCGCGGGAGAGTGGGAGGTCGGAGCGCGCCTGCCGTCCCGGGCTCAGCTCGCCAAGGAGTACGGCGTCGGCCGCAACGTCACCCAGCGAGCCATGGACCGGCTGATCATCGAGGGGCTCCTGGAAGGGCGAGCCGGGTCGGGGACGTACGTCAGGAAACCGCGTGAGCGTATGCGGATGGTCCGCTCGCGGCACCGCGAACGCCGAGGCGGCTCCCCCTTCCGCGCCGATATGAAGGAGCAGGGCAAGGCCGGCACCTGGGAGTCACACAGCCAGGCTCGCGTCCCCGCCCCGGAAGCCATCGCCGAGCGGCTGGCCATCGCCCCCGGGGACCTCTGCGTGACCACGCGATACGAATTCCTCGCCGACGGACACCCCGTCCAACTCTCGGAATCCTGGGAACCGATGGCCATCACGGACGGAACGCCGATCGTGCTGCCCGAGATGGGGCCACTCGCCGGGATGGGAGTGGTCGAGCGTATGCGCTCGATCGGCGTGGAGATCGAAACGGCGGTCGAGGTACCGCGTCCGGCCCGTGCCACTCAGGCCCAGGCGAATCTGCTGGGTATCAGCCTGGGTGATCTGGTCCTGGAGATCGAGCGGACCTATTACGACACCGACGGACGCCCTGTGGAGACGGCGGACATCGTCGTACCGGACGTTCGCTGGGAAGTGGCCTACGAGTTCGGGGTCGAATAGCCATAGCTGTCGGCGCACAGCAGTAGGCCGCCCGCACTCCGCAAGGAACTGCCAGGCTACGGCCCAGTTCAAAGCACCAGCGTCGGTTGAGTACGGCTACTCATGCCCGACTCGCAGCGCGCGCCGCACGATGCTGGACATGACACTGCGACACAACCGCCGCGAATGGCGCCGGAAGATCCTCCTTGCATCGGTTGCGGGGTCACGTCCATGGACGTGGTGTACGGCGGCTGCCCAAGGAGAGGTAAAGCCGCAGGTGTTACACATCTCCCGGATGCGTAACACCTCCAGCCGGTACACCACCTGCGTGGACAAGGCCGGTTGCGGGACTGACCTTCGCCGGGCTGGTGGGGTGCGTACGGCTCATGGAGGGGGAGCCGTATCCCGTCGCGGATCCGGCCGTCACGGCCTCGCGGCTGGACGACCACACCCAGGCGGTATACGACGCGCTCGACCTGCCGGACGCCGAACTGGACACCGACTGGCCCGGAAACGGCTCGGAGGCCGACGGCTACGGCTGCTACTACCGAGGGTTGAGTCACCTGTCCGAGCAGCTGAGCGACTCCCCGCCGAGCGTGCCGGGCGTGGTCAACGTGAAGAATAAATGGGCGCTTAAGCGCGTGTCTCACACTCAGGCGGTGTCCGCGCTGCAGCGGGCACGCAAGGAACCGACGCGGCGAGGCTGGGAAGTCACCGCGTATGAGAACTCCCGCCACTGGCTTCGCCTCAGCCTGAAGCCCTCGGACACCGACGACGCCGTTTCCATCGTGGCGTACCCCCGCGATCGTCTCCAGGTCACCGCGTATGCCGACTGCGCCCGCTATCCCCAGGGCACACCCCTGAACGACCTGGACCAGCCGGACCTTCCGCCCCAAGTGGCACCAGTACAGCTGCGTGAGTAACAAGCAGGGTGAGGGCCTGAAGACCTGTTGTCCCGGGCAGGTTGGACCAGCAGCGTGCCGTCGACAAACCAACACAGCACGAGCACCACCAGCAAGGCGTCGTCACCGGCCGCCGACTTCCACGAGGCGAACGCGGTTCCTGTCAGCACGAGGAGCACCGCCGCGACGACCGCGACCAGCTCCCGCAGGTACCGCCGCTACGGAGAGATGCGGCGGAAAGCCAGTCAGAGGCGGCAGGCGGCGGCCGTGAATACACCGGATACGTGCGGCCTCTCCCGCGGAAAGGACCGGTGTCGTCATGCCCTCGGCCTCACCGACCCGCCCGGCCGAGTTCCTGAACGCTCCCGCTCAGGCCAGTGCTCGAACGTCATTCCGGCGAAGAGTCCGGCGTGACGGAAGGCGGTGGCGGAGGTGGGGGTGGAGGCGGGTAGGTCGGCCGGGGCGGGATCCGGGGCCCGGACGGGGTCGGCGGTGGAGGCGGCTGGGATTCCAGGGACCGCCGGGGGCGCGGTGGCGGCTGCCGGGGCGTCAGCAG